>NZ_CP077725.1:3544526-3850539 GCF_024730565.1 Clostridium sp. CM027 | reverse complement strand
TGTAGATTGCAATATAAAATGTCCGAAATTTTCAAGAAAAATATAATGTTAAGTTGTAATGGTTTTCTGTTCCATCATATTGGCAGATAAACCGTTGAAAATCCTTCTTGGATAATTGTTGATCCAGTGCTGTATTTGCATAATTTGTTTTTTAGAGAATGCTGAAATATCCACACCTTTTGGGATAAATCGTCGTATCATTTTATTGATATTTTCGTTTGTGCCTCGCTCCCATGAACTATATGGGTGAGCATAATATACTTTAGTTCTCTTTCGTTTATTTCTTACTGAGTTCTCAATACCCTCGAAATCAAGGTTCTCACAGCCGTTATCACAGGTGATTGTTTTAAATGTTTTCGAGAATAACATTCCCATTTTACGCTCCAATTTGTCCAATTCTTTCACGACAGCCGCCTGTGATTTAGATGGTATTTTAAAGACTAACTCCTTACGAGTTACTCTTTCACTTAACACCATCAAGACAGTTTTTGTACCCTGTTTGCCAACTACAGTGTCCATTTCCCAGTGGCCTATCTCATCACGTGCAGCTACAGCTGCAGGTCTCTCCGATATGCTAGTTCCTTTGGTATTGTTATACGCTGATCTTATTTTTTTATAGTTTCTCTTTTTAGCATTCTTTTTAACAGGCAGATCTTTGTTACTTATATTTAAAAACAAATTATTATCCAAATAGTTATACACAGTTTTGAAGCAAATAGTTGTTTCAAATTGTAGATCTTTATTTGTGATATTTTGAATAGCTGCATACGGAGATTCGCCATCTATACCAATAGCTTTTTCTAAGTACTTCACCAATTTATGATCTTTTCCTATTTTTAATGCAGGACCTTTAGCGGTACCTTGTTTGTCATGCTCTGACTGCCCAATTTCTGCGCTATATTCCATTCGAGTGGTTAAGTCACTATTCAATAGTTCTACAATTCCTTTAGCAATTTCACGCCTTATTGTACGTTCTGAGCGCCCACCTATTTGCTCCGCAATACGAGTTGAATTAAGTCCCATTTTGTGTAAAGCTTCTAACTTTATGCGTTCCTCGTATGTTAGGTGTTTACCTTTTCTGCTCTGTGTGATAAAATCTAATTGACTCATTTGAAATCCTCCCGTATATGTTGGTTTAGTCACTTAACATTATACAAGAGTATTTCTCTTGAGTCTTTATTTTTTGTTACTCTTCGGTCATTTCATTATACAACTTACCATTTGTTTTGCATATTAATAAATCTTAATATACTCAGAGAATTTTTTCAAATCAGTAATTGGCTCTTTGCAAGTAAAATTCTCACAAATATAGGCAGTAGTCTTTCCCTGCAAAGGTTTATGTGCTCTTAACTCATTATTAATGGAATTTAACCTTTCATCGCCAGTGTTTATTACTACTGTAGCAAATGGGAGGTAATTACTATTAATCTCTTTAATCATAGCTTTAGTAACACTACCCTGCCCCTCTCCTGCGATAATAATATCCTTTCCTGGTATCTTGCTATATAATAGTGCCGTCATAAAATAAGCATGAGCACTTTCTATAGTTTTAACCTTTGAAGCAAAAGCCTCAAATTGCCCGTATGCCTCATTTTCTAATTCACTATTACCACTTAATCTAGCAAGCCTTAACATATTTAAAGTAGCCACTGAATTACCTGATGGCATAGCACCATCATATATATCTTTTGGCCTAACAATTAGTTCTTCTCCGTCAACTCCATATAAAAACAATCCACCTTGCTCTTCATCTTTAAACAACTTAAGCATATTTTCATTAAACTCTATTGCTCTAGCTAAGTATTTTACATTAAAAGTAGCTTCATATAACTCAATTAAAGCATGCACAAGGAATGCGTAATCTTCTAAATAGCCTAAATGGGCTATTTCGCCTTCTCTGTACCTAGCCATTAATCTTCCTTTTTCATTAATCATGTTACTTAAAATAAAATCCATAGCCTTTTCTGCCTGGGTAATATAATCGCTATTTTCAAAAATTCTTCCACCATAAGCGAGCGCCGCAATCATAAGCCCATTCCAGGAAGTTAATATCTTGTCATCCTTATAAGGATGAATTCTTTTTTCCCTATATTCAAATAACTTTTGTCTCATTTCTTCTAATTTGCGTTCTATTTTTTCATCTATCTTAGAGCTACTTTTTTTGCCAATAAGATTTGGAATATTCCTACCTTCAAAATTACCTTCAACCGTTATATTATAGCGTTTACAATAGGTTTCATAAAGCTCCTCACCTAAAACTAAACCTATTTCCTTTAATGTTAATAAATAATATGTGCCTTCTTCTCCCTCACTATCTGCATCCTCTGCTGAGTAAAAGCCACCCTCTGGAGAGGTCATATCCCTTAAGATATAAATAAATATTTTTTCAGCTACTTGTTTGTAGAATACTTTGCCTGTAGCTTCAAAAGCCTCAATATATACTGTAGCTAAAAGTGCATTGTCATATAACATTTTTTCGAAGTGAGGTATGAGCCATCTCCCATCTGTGGAATACCTTGAGAATCCAAACCCTATATGGTCGAAAATCCCGCCCTCATACATAGCTTCCAAAGTTTTTTCTACCATCTCTAATGCTTTAGGCTCATTATAATTTCTCCAGTATTTCAATAAAAATTGCAAGTTATGAGGCGCTGGAAATTTTGGAGACCTTCCAAATCCACCATAATCACAATCAAATACACCCTTGAAGCTATTATATGCATTATGTATTTCATCCTCGCCTATTTCTTCTCCTAGTTCTACTAGATTAACCTTTTTATCAATGTTTTTTATATGCTCTACTATTTTTTCACTAGATGCTATAATATTCTCTCTTTCTTCATTCCACTGCTGTGCTATAGAATTCAGTACATCCTTTATGCCTGGCATTCTATGTCTACTTTCCCTTGGAAAATACGTACCAGCATAAAATGGCTTTTTATCTGGTGTCATAAAAATAGTTAAGGGCCATCCACCACTTCCAGTTAAAGTTTGGCATACGGTCATATAAATACTGTCTATATCTGGGCGTTCCTCTCTATCTACCTTTATTGATACAAAATATTTATTTAAAATAGCTGCTACTTCTTCATTTTCAAAAGATTCTTTCTCCATGACATGACACCAATGGCAAGTTGAATAACCGATTGAAAGGAAGATTGGTTTATCTTCTGCTTTTGCTTTGGTAAAGGCGTCTTCACCCCAGGGATTCCAACTTACTGGGTTATATGCATGTTGTAGAAGGTATGGAGACTTTTCATTAATTAATCTGTTAGGTTTTCTGTTTTGTTTAATAGTGTCTAGTTTAGTCATAGCTACAACAACTCCTATCAAATATGTATTAACGATATTATGCCCAATGTAACTACTTTAAGTCCATAAAAATAAAGAATAACATTTTATCCAAGTGGTTTAATTTTGTGTTGCATACCTATATCAATACAAAAACACTTGTGTCGTCCGTAAAGAAAGTTTTATCTTATTTCATAATTTCTAATGCAAACGCCCGATTAACATCATTTTATCAGTCAGATATAACCAGCCTTCCATAAAAATAACCTAGTATCATTCTTTAATCCAAGATACTAAGTTATTTTTTTATATTCAATTTTCTTTATCAGTGCTCCCAAGGAAGCGACGGAAGTGGTTCTCCTGTTTCTAATAGAGTTTTTATTCCACAAAGAATAAAAGTCCATCCAGCAGCAGCTTGCTGGAATTTTGCATCTTCAGCATTTATATCTTGCAAAATCGTTAATTTTGTTAAGGGTCCCATCTCTTGTATTTCGAAAACCACTGTTGTGATCTTTTCTTCAGTATTTTCTTGAAACTTTTTCCAAGTATAGGAAAGTCTTTTGTTTGGGTTATATTCAATAACTTCGCCTCTCACTTCCTCTTTTCCTTCGGGTGTAATAACTGATACAGAGGAACCAACATTCCATTTAGAAATTACACTGCGTCCGAACCAATATTTTTTTGTATATTCAGGTTTAATAAGAGCTTCCCATACTTTCTCCGCACTGGTCGATATAACTATTTGATACATAAATCCTTCCATAATATCCTCCTTAGTTTATTTTTCAAGATTTCCTTTCAATTCCATCAAGTCTTCAATTCTTATTTCATCAAACTTATTTATCCACCTCAAAGAAATTAGCCTTAATGGAACAGTATTAATATAATGAATCTTCTCTCTCCCCCTCCATATGGGTACTATAATATCGGCGTTTTCTAGTATTAAAAGATGTTTTGATACTGCCTGTCTTGACATTTCAAGCCGGGAACATAGTTCAGAAAGAGATTGACCATTCTTTTCATAAAGCAGATCTAATAAGTAACGACGTGACTTGTCAGCAAGAGCACTAAATATTTTATCCATAGTTTTATATTAGCAACCTTTTAGTTGCATGTCAAGTTTTTTTCAAATTACTACTAATGTCATCCATTGTGCCTCAAATTTTCTTTTATTCATGTAATAATACTCCTCGTCTTCATAGGAGTATTATTACATTATTTTAGGTGACGGGTTATTTGTCGCTTACATATATATAACATACACAGCTTTAGTTAATAGTAATTGTTCTGTAACTATATTATTTAATAACAATTTAAAAAGGCATAAAAAAACAATACCTACAATTAAGTTAGTGCTTATATAGGAATTGAAGTTTTAGTGCAAAAGCATCTTAATACATTGATTTTAAATGGTTTCTTCTTTGTCATAAATTGCAGTCTTTAGGTTACATGACACCAATGGCAAGTTGAATAACCGATTGAAAGGAAGATTGGTTTATCTTTTGCTTTGGTAAGGGCGTCCTCACCCGAGGGATTCCAACTTACTGGGTTATATGCATGTTGCAGAAGGTATGGAGACTTTTCATTAATTAATCTGTTAGGTTTTTTGTTTTGTTTAATAGTGCCTAGTTTAGTCATAGCTACAACAACTCCTATCAAATATGTATTAACGATATTATGCCCAATGTAACTACTTTAAGTCCATAAAAATAAAGAAGCAACATAATCTTGTTACTTCTTTATATAATCCCTTAAATTTGACTCTTACATAACAATCTTAAATAGAACTTCGCCATATTGAATCATTGATAGATTTCTAACACATATTTCACTAACATATCCACATACACAAGATTTTATTTGAATAAACAAGTTTAGATATTCTATAACGCACAATAAATCACCTACTTCAACCATTTGTCCTAGAGTAACAAATGGTTGATGGCTTTCATTATCTATGATTTTTACAATTCCAACGTACTTTGATTTTATTAAATAAATATCTTTATTTTTTATAGCGCATGCAATTTCGTCATTTATGTTATGTTTTTTTTGCATTGCAAGTTTTAAACTTATGTTACTATCTTTATATTCTAAATATGAAATTGATGACTGTTCCATTTGATTAATAATTTTTTTTAATATATTAATGTCCATTTTGATTTAACTCCTGTTATAAAAACGTATGACCAGGTCGCATATGCCCTTCATGAATTTAAAACCTGCTTTAATAAATTACATGAGAGCAAGATGTTATTTTAACATATGGATAGTTACTTTACTATTTTGTTTTCCATAGATTTGTATTTTATTAATATTAATTTCTGGATTTTGTGTTATTTGATTAATAATGTCATAAAATGAATTAATAAATTGAACAATAGTTTCATCTTTAAATAAATCAGTATCATATTCAAATTCAAATTTAAATCCATCATCTAACGTATAAATTGTTAATAATAAATCATATTGTGATGTAGATGTATTAACATCTTTTAAAGTATATCTTATCCCTTGAACTTCAGGATACATAAAATTCTGATAAACAAATGCTATATTAAATAAGGGCGTTGTACTAGAATCCGTCTTAATTCCTAACTTTTTAATTAACATATCAAAAGGATATTCTCCCTTATCAAGTGCATTTATTACGTTATTTGATACAATTTTTAACAATTCACTAAATTTCACTTCATCATTAAAATTATTACGTATTGGAACCATATTTATAAACACACCTAACATATCTTGAATTTCATTTAAATGTCTCCCCGCCACAGGTGTTCCAATTACAATATCATTTTCTCCAGTATAAAGATTTATAAAAATATTATATATAGATAAAAATGTCATAAATTCAGTTACATTATATTTATTTCCTATATTTAATACCTCTGTTATAATTTCTTTATCTAACTGAAAGCTTATTCTTTTACCATTATATCTTTTAACTTTTAATCTATCAAAATCCTCCGGTAAATATACTGGTGATACCTCTGTGTTAAATTGTTCAATCCAATATTTTTCCATTTTTTGAATTTTTAAATCATATTCCGAACTATTTTGATAATCTACATAATCTTTAAATTGGAATCTTGGTGGCTGAAGTTCTCCTCCATAATATATATTTAAAAATTCATTTAAAAAAAGTGAAATAGTTGTACCATCGCTAATAATATGATGCATATCTATTAAAATAATCGTATCATTTTCGACATTATTTATTTCTAAACGCATTAAAGGAGATTCTGTTAAGTTAAATGGTCTTACAAATGTTTCAATAACGAGCTTTAACTCTTCTTCATCTATTTCCCTATACCCAACATTTATCTCAACGTTATTGTGCACCTTTTGCATAGGAGATAAATTCACAAGTTCTATGCTAGTACGTAAAATTTCATACTTTTGAACTAACATATTAATAATATTTTGAGCCTTTACTGGATCAATCAAACAATTGTATATCCTTGCAGCTATAGGAATATTATACACAGTATTATTTTCTGCAAGACATGCACTAATGTAAATTCTAAGTTGTTCTTTACTTAATGGATAATACTCTTCTTTAGGATTATTCTTCAATGTAAAATTATTTTCACTATTCATTTTATCTATAATAACAGATAAACTTTCTATAGTAGGATTTTTAAATATTACAGATGCAGGGATCGTCTTATTTAATCTTTCTTTTATTAACCCAACCATAGCAATAACTTTAATAGAATTTCCACCTAATAAAAAGAAATTATCACCAACTCCATACTTATCATTTTTCAAAACATCACACCATATATTAAAAAGTATCTCTTCTGTTCCAGTTTTAGGACTTTTTAAATATTTAGATCCGCAATCTATAGTATTAATTTGTTGCTTTATTTGGTTAAATTCACCTTTTTTATAATCCTCTGCTAATTTGTAACGTTGTTTCTTACCACTTAGTGTTTTAGGTATACTACTCACTGGTAAAATATCATCAATTATTAAACCATAGTTTAATGCCATATATGCTTTTATTCGGAGTGCCATAATTTTAAATTGATCAAATGTTATATCACTTTCAATAAATATAACTGCTCTGTCTCGCTGTGAGATAGAATCAAAAGCTGCCACAGCTACTACCTGTAATTCTATACATTCTCCTGAGTCTTCTACATATTTCTCAACATCATGACAGTAGATATTTTTTCCATTAACAATTATTAAATCCTTTTCACGGCCTATAATAGTTAATCTACCCTTATTTAAAAAACCAATATCTCCAGTCTTTAACCAGTCATCATCAGTATAAAGATTTTTCGTAGCCTCTTCTAACTCGTAATATCCTGGAGTCAAAGCGTCTCCCCTCAACTGAATTTCACCCGCCACTCCTTCTTCTACTAAAACTTTATTGTTATCGCAGATTCTAATTTGTATTCCATTCAAAGGATATCCAACATCTACCAGACAGATGTCATTACTTTGTTCATCACCTAACTCAACCTTTTTTCCACCAATTAAACTTTCACGTTTATAATATCCTGCATAAATATGTTCATTAACAGGGGATATAGTTACGCAAACCGTTGCTTCTGACATTCCATACACAGAAATAATTGAATTGTGTGATAACTGTAACGGTTTTAATATATTTACAAAACTTTCGCATGCCTCAAAAGAAATTTGCTCTCCACCATTAAAAATAACTTTTAATGATGATAAATCGAATTTAGGAAGTCCTAGCTTTTGAATTGCTTGTAATACATACTTAAATGCAAAGTTTGGTGTTGCAGAAAAAGTTATTTTGTGCTCATCAATTTTTTGTAACCAATTAAGTGGATTTTGTAAAAACATTGATGTTTGCATTATATGAGTGTTAACTTTATATACTAAAGGCAGTACCACAAAAGGTATTAACGCTAAATTATGTGTTAATGGTGTCCATGTTAATATTTCACTTTCTTTTGTACCGCCAACGGCTTCATAAATGCCTGATACATTTGAAATCAGCGCTTTATGTGTCACTTGAACTCCTTTTGGTAGACTAGTTGAACCTGATGAATATTGTATTAAGCAAATATCATCTTCTTTAGGGTTGCAAATTTTTTGTGATTCATTAAATTCAGTATAATTTTCGTATCTAATGGCTTGTTTTTCAAATTTTTCTATCAATGCACTATCATCTGTATGTTCAATAATTTGTAAGACACTATTTAATACATAATCACTTGTAATAATCCATGAATTAGGCATCTTTTGTAATATCCCTTTAATTCTTTCTATGTTAAATTTATTTTGTATTCTATCAATAGGCACAGGAATAATTCCACCTATAATACACGCTATAAATGTAACTACGAATTGTTCATTATCGTCGAACTGAAAAATTAGTGTATCTCCTTTAACTAATCCGTTCTTCTGTATCATGTGTAAAACTTGCTTACCTTTTCCTAAAATATCTGAATACTTAACTTTATATTCATCATTATGGAGAATAAAGGTTATTGACTCTTCTCTACATTTATCAAGATCAAGTACGGCTTCCGTAATTGTTTTATAATTCATATTCACGCTCCTTATATACATTAAAAGATGATGTTATGTTCGTTAATATACTATTTTGCTCGTTCATAGGAACATTTTTTAACATTAAACATTTTTTTAATAACTCAACACACTTTTCCTCTATATTTTCATGACTTAAACTATTGGACTGTTCTAAATTATTACGAATTAACTCAAGTTTTTTATAATTTTCATTTAACCCTCTATGTGCTTCAACTATATAATTTTCAAATTTTGTTCCTGTTACTTCAGCTAAACATAAATTTACTATATATAATAATGATACTGATTTATTCTTATTAAATTTAATTAAGTCATTAAGCTGCTTTCTATCAGCATATTCATCCATTGCATATGCTGATATCTCATTGTAATTTTGAATAGCTATCCTCGTTAATACATTCCCCGCCCCAAATTCTATGGCATTCTCTATGCCTCTCCTTCTCAAAGTTTTCATACATTGAGTAAAATTTACTGGCTTGTATATTTGCTGTATAAGTCTTTTTTTAATTAATTCTTCCTTATGTACTTCCGCTGTTACATTAGATATTACATGAAACTCTGGCTCTGAAAATTTACATTTATTTATATACTCTTCAAATTTAATTGCAACACCCTGCATAATTTCAGTATGAAACGGTTGAGATGTCTTTAATCTTTTTGTGTTCCCACCTAATATTTCAATTTCTTTTTCAAATTTTCCAATAATATCTGCCTTAGCAGATATAACAACTTGAGTTGGAGAGTTATAATTGGATATATATATTTTTTCATTCATTTTTGCTATTACTTTTTCAAGATTTTCATAACTAACATTAACTACTGCAGTCATAGCATAGCCATTGTCTACAGTACTCATTAATTTACCTCTCATGCTCACAAGTTCCAATGCATCTTCAAAACTTATACACCCTGCACATGTCAATGCTGAAAACTCTCCCAAGCTATGTCCTAATGCTATATCTGGTACGTCCCCTCCAAGTTCTCTATAAAGCTTGTACATAATATAACTTACAGTTAATATAATTGGCTGTGCAAATTCAGTTTTGAAAATATCCTTATTTTCTTCATTACACATTTTCTTTATATCAATATTTAATTTATTCGATGCTTGTTCTAATATTAAGTTTACACATTTATTGTCTGCAAACTTATTACACATTCCAATATATTGTGAACCTTGTCCTGGAAACAGTGCTGCTATCTTTTTATTATTCATTCGTTACAACTCCATCTCTATGGTTAATAATCCGTCCATCACGCATTCTAATTATTCTATTTCCATATTCTGCAGATTCATTTGAGTGAGTAACTTGAATTATCGTAACTTTTTGTTCATCATTTATCCTTTTAAAAAGTTTCATTACTTCGTTTCCAGATACACTATCTAAATTTCCAATTGGTTCGTCTGCTAGAAGTACACTAGGATTTGTTATAAGTGCACGTGCAATTGCTGTTCTTTGTTGCTGTCCTCCTGAAAGCTGATGAGGACGAAGCTTTTTTTTATCTGTCAAGTTAACTATTTTAAGTAATTCCTCTAACTTTTCCTTCACATCCGCTCTCTTTTCTCTTGCCATTACTACTGGAAGTAATATATTTTCCTCTACAGTTAATCCTGGGACAAGATTATAAAATTGAAATACAAAACCTAGTTCTGAGCAACGTAATCTACTCTTTTTAGAATTAGATAATTTATTAATATCTTGATTATTTAATATAACGTTCCCTTCGGAAGGTTTATCTAATCCTCCTAATAAATATAGTAATGTACTCTTCCCACACCCTGATGGGCCCATAATTGAAATGAATTCTCCTTTTTCAACTTCTAAATTCACATCATTTAATATATTGGTATTTTCTTTTCCTATAGTAACTGTTTTAAATAAATTTTCAGTTTTTAATATTATGTCTTTCATTCACTCCATCTCCTACATATATTATTCTATTCATATTTCAATTCATCAATAATTTTCATACGTATTAATCCTAGTGAAGTTATTATAGTACCCAAAATCATTAGTATAAATAATACAATTGCTACAATACCAAATACTTTCCATGAATACAAAAATTTAAATGCAAGCCCTGTTCCCCAAAGCATTTTAGGAAGCATAATGCAAATTGTATAACTTAATATGCAACTAGAACCTAAAGAAATTATAAACAATGCTATAGTTTCTAAAAAAAACATACAAGTAATTTGAAGATTACTCATTGCAACAGAACTTAAAACTGCAATTTGACGTTTTCTCTGCAAGAAACTAATAAACAAATTATTAACAACTCCGAATCCAACTAAAACAAAAACTAGGGCCATTAATACGCTTAAAACCGAAATCAATCCATCTACTCCTTGCATACTATCATTTATACTTTGATTAATTGTTTTAACAACAGCAGGAGTGTCTATAAGTTCATCAGTAATATCACTTGTTGCCTTTTTCTTCTTATCATCTGATAATTTCACAAGTATTTGATATGGTATTTTAGTTACGCTTCTCTTCATATTATCAAGGCTTATAATTGCTGCATCCCTTGTTGTTGCAAACCCAGAAGAGTCTAGAAAACCTATGATCTCATATTTACTTTTTCGTTTTGTTAGTTTTTCAGAATCATAAGTAACCAATAATTTATCTCTAATTTTTAAATTGTTTTTATCTGCAAAGAAAGAATCAACCATTATATAATCGCCATCTTGTAATTTTTCAGCCAACTTCTTATCATACTTTACTCCATTCTTATGAAAATCACTAAATTGTTGATCTTTTGACATTCCAATTAAACTTAAATTTCCGAGAGTTTGTGTACCTGCTTCAGCTGCTTCAGCTTTAGGAAATGCTAAATATTCATAATACATTTTATTAACACCATCTATTTTACTGATCCTGTCGTAAGTTTTAATATCTGAACTAATGCTAGTAATAGATACGTCAAAATCATTCTGATTAAGCATTGACACCATTGACGATTGAACACTCGTAATTACTATGGATATAGTTAATATCATCGTTATCATAACAGTTATTAGTGTTATATTTCCTTGTAAAAATTTATCCGTTTCCAAATTCTTCATTGCCAAATTCAGTGTGCCACTAAACTTACCTAATGTCTTTGATACAAGCAATGTGAAAATATTAACTACAATTGAGGAAATTAAAATTCCCCCTATTATTAAAAATAAAAAGCTTATTGCACCTATAATACTATTGTAGTTTTTGTTGTAAAAATACAATCCTGCACTTACGCCAAAACTTATTATTCCAAAAGCTACATGAGCAATGCTTACATCTTTTGTTAGCTTTAATGTATTTATTATTTGATTTTTCACTTGAATTTTATTAATATTGAAAGTTATAGTTAAACTACTAATCAAAGATATCCCTACAGCAACAGCAAAAGCTATTAGTATATTAACTGGTTCCATTATAGGAATAGCATTTGTATTACTTGTCTGAAATTGATTTAGCATAGAATATATATTTGATAGTGTAAAATTACTTACCCCTATCCCTAATATAAATCCTAAAATTCCATAAATTAAACTTTCACCAATAAACAATAGGCTTATCTCACCTTTAGTTGCTCCTACACTTTGAAAAGTCCCAATTACGCTTATTCGTTCTGCTCCCATTACCTTAAATAGAAATGAAATTAAATATACACTTATAAATATTGTAATTACCAATACAAATAATAAAGCTAATGATATAGAGTCAGTTTGAGTTTTATAATCCTCAATTGAATGTGTAGCCTGTGCATCTATACCGCTGTTATCATTCTCTATATTTTTCATAACATTATTTATATCTTTACCATCCTTTACAGCTACATATATGTTGGTTATTTTATTTTCCGAATGATAAAATTGTTCTACAATTTTTTTAGGTAATACCATAGTAATGTTATTTTCATCATCCTTAGCAAGCACTCCACTGTTATCAGCTACGTTTACTACAGTATTCCTATATTTTTGTCCCAGCACATCCAATTCAAGTTCTGATCCTATATTGACCCCTAAATAGTTTAATGCCTTTTTAGATATTACAATTCCGTTATTATTATCATTTTCCTCATTATCAATAACTTTTAATTTCTTAAGTTCATTTGTATCTGCACCAATAATATTTATCTTTATATTTTTCCCAGCTTTATTTTTAATTTTTCCGAGTCCACCAAATATTTCTGAACTATTTTTAACATCGCTGCTATTAAGTTTTATACTACCTTGCTTAATTAATTCATCACTATTTTTTGATGCACTTATAACAATATCTATATTTCCTAATAAATACTTAACATTTGTATCATATGTGGCCATGAAATAATTATTTATACCTAAATTAGCCATTACCAACAATGTTGTAATCATTATAGAAAAGATAATGATAAAAGATCTTAACTTTTTATTCCATATGTTGTATAAAAAATATTTTAATATAAGTTTCATTTTCCCCTCCTAATTATTCACCATTTATTGAATATTTACTGACTTTCTAAAACTATTGAAATCTTTACTAAATACCGATATTAAGATTGCCATTAAAATTGATACTGCTGACACTACGATTACTATTATTGAATTAAAGTTTTGTAGAAGTTGTCCATAAATAACAACCCCTAGTGGACCAGAAATACTCAATGCTGTTGTCGCTATTCCAAAAATCCTGCCTCTCATATTCTCCGGAACATTTAATTGAAGATAAGTATAGGTTGGAACAATTATCATTGTGTATAGTACACCCATAAAAAACATTATTACAGAAAAAATTATAGTAGTGTTCCAAGTATTCCATCCACTTAAAATACCTTGAATAAAATTTGGTACGTTTAAAATAGTTTGTTGATTCTTAATTGCATACTCTATTCTAACTGGTATAACCCACGCAATTACACTAATACCTAAAAGCAAAAATAAAATTGGTAATTTTCTTAGGACTGAGTTAGTATTTTTTATTATACCTACTGAAATTGCACCTGCAATTACTCCTATACCTAATGCTGCAAGTATAAACGATAACTGATATTCTGATGATACTATCTCAATTCTCATAATATATTGAATTGCGACCATTGTAAGTGGAGAATACACGAATGTTAATATTGCTAATATAATCATAAAAAACTTTATACCAGTTGTTTCTTTAACATATTTGAATACAAATTTTAAATTATCGATAAATTTATCAGTCTCATGTTCGTTATAATTTCTATTGCTTGTAAATACTAATGAAAATGTAAGAATAGCTCCTATAATATAAGAAACTCCATCTATACACATTATTAGTTTAATTCCTATTACCTTATAAAGCAGTGCACTAATTACTGGGCCTAGAATTGTTATAATAGCACCCATACCTTGAAAAAATGAATTTGCTTTTGGAAGCTCGTCCTCTTCTACAATGTTCGCTAGACAGGAATTAATACCCAAATTCAAAAATGATTGAACTACACTTACACTAACAACGCATATTCCTAGAATGAAAATATTATTTCCTATCATTTCTAATGATATAAACATACTCAAAACTAAAATACTGCTAATAATATCTGCCCAAAGTATTATCTTTTTCTTGTCATATTTATCTATAATTGTTCCAGCAATTATACTAATTAATATCCCTGGCATCATACTCAGTGTCAAAATAAGTGAATATATTGCTGGTGATCCTGTAGCGTCTAAAATATAAAGACTTAATGCAAATTTAAATACGGCTGATCCCAAATCACTAATAAATCTACTTAAAAACAAAATAGGTATGTTTTTTTTCGGAAATTTTTTAATATAAATTTCATTTGAAACAGTTTTATTTACCATATTTAATCTCCTTGCACTCTTTAATATTTTCTATATTGCTTTTAAAAAACTCAATTATTGTATTATCTTGCGTATCAAATGGAATATTTATATCCACTTGTATTTTATTATTTGAATATCTAGTCATAAAGTGTATATTTACTGATTCCTCCATATTTAGCTCATGCATTAATCTTTCATATAATACGTCTTCAAATAATTTCATTTCTTTTTCTTCAAGCTTGCCTTGAAAATTAAACACTATAGATGATTTTTCATTTGTTTCTGTAACAAATCGGCATATCTTAGGTGTCCTTACTTGTTGTGACTTATTAGTTGCTAAATTTGAAAAATTAATATTATGGGTTTCAGAAAGAGCTATTGCATCTTGAGTTACCTGTACCATATTAGAAAGCTCTAATTTTCCATCAATAAATACTGGTATCATATCAATAAATTCTCCAACTGTGTCGAAATACCCCTTATTCTCATAATTACGTCCATAATAATAAAACATTATCGGAAGATTCTTCACTCCCATATAATCTTGAATAAATATATTAAGTACTTCAAATGCAACCTCCCATGCATTATCCTCACTTACACCCTCTTGTTTTTCAATTTCAAACTTTATATAAGTACTTTTATCACGATTATATTTATTTATCTTTTCATTTAGCAAATTAGTGTATTGTACATATTTACCAACTTCTAATTTTTTAACTAACTCTTCGTCACTTATATTTACAGGTCCTTTTCTTATCTGTTCAATAAAATTCTGATATTGGTTACTATTTTCCATTCCAATTACTTCACCGTCTAAAATTCTATTATAAAATTCATTAATACTGCCCTTAACAATTTCTCCACTCATCGCATCAAATATTGCATGATTTACTGGTAAAAATAAATAGAAGTCTCTTTCAGTTGATTTAACAAGCAAAGTTCTATATAACAAACTATTTTCATAGTTACTGTTTGCTGTATTATGCACACATCTAGAAATTTGTTCATAACTTTTAAAATAATAGTCACTTGCAATATTTCTCATGAGATTTACTTTACTTTCTTTTGTTACATTACTGATATCTATATAGGGAGCTTGTACATTATTTATTAATTCGTGTTGACTCCAAAACAATATATCATTTCTCTTTACTAGTGTTGATCTAAAAATACCTTGATTAATAAGTAGTGCCTGTATTGCTTTATTAAATATATCGATATTTAATACATCATCAAAATGTAACAGTGTGCCCGAGTATCTTTCACTATCTAAGAAAAAATATTGAATTGGTGCTAATCTATATTCTTTTTCTACCTCACCAATTAATACAGCCTTTTCAAACTCTTTATGTTTATTATTAATTTCATTTATTATAGTCTCGCAATTAATTTTCAGCATATGTAAATTCGACTCAAAATCATTTAGATTAATATTTATTATCCTTTCCCCTTCAAAACTATCAATACCTAATGCTAATGCTTTATCGCTAGAAATAATATAATGAGGATAAATTTCCTTATCTACATATTTATTTAAGGCTTCTAAAAGTTTTTGTTTATTGTCCTCGCTATAATCATCAACACAATAAATTATGTACTGTTCATTATCTATGATTGTCTCTACAATGTTTATATTTAAATTTAATGTCTCAAATATTTTTTTCTTTACTTCCGTACCATTGCTAATTAGATTTTTCTTTACTAAGGAATTTAAATAATATTCTAAATCTAAAATGGTGTTATGACTAAATACATTATTGATAATAATATCTATATTAAATTTTTTCATATCTGCAATAAACATTATTACCTTCATAGAATTACCACCAAGCTCAAAAAAATTATCGTCAACACTTACTTCATCTACTTCTAAAACTCTTTTCCATGAGTCAACCAATAATTTTTGTAATTTATTATTAGGTGGTAAAATTGATTTCTTATTTATTTCTTCCCCCTCTACTTTCATACTTTTTAAAACTTTCAAATCCAATTTTCCATTTGGTGTATGTGGTAAACTATTTAATGTGATAAATTTATTAGGAATCATATAATTTGGTAACTTATTTGATACGTAATCTCTAATCTCTTTTGAGGAAACTTTAAAGTTTTCTACATAATATGCCAGAATATAATCTTTATCATCAGTTACAACACCAACTTCTTTTATAGCTCCATGTTGTGCAATGCAACTCTGTATCTCGCCTAGTTCTATTCGATAGCCATTAATTTTAAACATATTATCATTTCTACCTAAAACTTCAATTTCACCATCATTACGCCATCTTGCAGTATCCCCTGTTTTATACATCATTCCGAAACTATGAGAATCCATATGTATAAACCGATCTTTATTTAATTGTGATCTATTGTGATAACCCTTTGAAATTCCATCTCCGCCAATAATTAGTTCTCCAACTGAACCAATAGGTACTAATTTATTCTTCGTATCTACTATGCAACAATTTGTGTTTGCTATTGGCTTTCCAACTGTAATATAATCCAGGTTTGTTAGTTCTTTAACTGTTGACCATACAGTTGTTTCAGTAGGTCCGTACATATTGTATATTCTTAATTTATCATATTTATTTAATTTTTTTAACAGTTCTAAAGGAAATGCCTCTCCGCCAATTAAAATAGTTCTAAGTTTTCTAAATGCTGTTGAATTCTCTTCATTTAAAATTAATTTCATTCTTAGAGGAGTCGCCTGTAAAATATTAACATCATTTTTATCAATAAGCTGACATAGTAATTGAGGACTATTTATTTGTTCATCAGATGCTAACACAATAGTGGCACCTTTTGACAACATTAAAAAGCTTTCTAATACAAAAATATCAAAACCAAAAGTTGTAACACTCAATATTTTGTTATTTTCATTAATGTCTATAATCCGTGTAATACCATTAATAAAATTATTTACGTTCTTATGTGTCAATATTACACCTTTAGGTACGCCTGTTGAACCTGATGTATATATCATATACATTGGACTATTTTCATCAATACTAACATTTGGAGAATTGAAATTTTTGGAATAATTGTTTTCTTTTGAAAGATCTATGGAATTAGCAAAATTAATAATAATACTCTTATCACTGCAATAATGTAATACACTTGTAGCTCCACTATCCTTAATCATAAATTCTATTCTTTTTTTAGGATAGTATGGATCTATTGGAACATATGCTGCCCCAATTTTTATAATAGCTAACAACGCAACGATCATCTCAATGGATCGTTCTGCCACTATGGCGATAAACCCTGATTTATCAACACCTCTTAATAAAAGTTCATTTCCAAGAGAATTAGCTCTTTCATTTAACTCTATGTAACTTATTTTTTCGTCGTTGATGATTAATGCTACCTTATTTGGTGTAAGATTTACTTGTGTTTCTATTAGCCTGTCTATTGTTAAAGTCTCATTATAACTTGTCATGCAAGTTCCAAACACTTTTAATTCTTTTAATTCCTCTTTAGTAAGCATATCTAGTTTATCAATAGTTGTTTCGGGTTTTTTCACCATCTCATCTAATATGTTGAATAAATTCCCCATCATTCTCTCTATTGTTTTTCTTTCAAATAAAGCTGTAGAAAATTCAATTTCTAAATTTATAATATCGCTTTTCTCAATAGCATTTACTGTAATGTCTACTTTAGAAACTTTATTTTCAAAAGCATATGGTGAAATTGTTAATTCTTTTATATCCATTGAAGCTTGTGAAAAATTTTGCATTGAAAACATTACATCAAATATCGGATTTCTGCTTAAATCCCTAGGTAAATCTAATAATTCTACCATTTTATCAAAGGGAAATTCTTGGTTTTCATATACACTTATAGTATTATTTTTTATTTTATTAATTAAATCTAATACTGTATCTTCACCTACAACCTCATTACGCATAACTACGGTATTTACAAACAATCCAATTATATTGTTAAGTTGTGAATCATTTCTACCTGACACAGGTGAACCAATTATAATATCATCTTGATCTGTGTATTTTTTAATCATTATATTTAATGCTGCAAATAACACATTATAGGTTGTTGTTAAATTATTTTTTGCTAAATCCTTAATTGATTCAGTAAGTTCTTTTGACAAATCCTTTGATATTCTTAACCCCTCAAATTGTTGTACTTGTGGACGAATTTTAGTATTTGGCATATTTAGCCTTGTTATTTTTCCTGATAATTGCTTTTTCCAGAATTCTTCTTGTTTCTTATAATCTCCTGTTTCATTTTTCTTATTAAGAGCTATTGCATAATCACTATATTTTAATTTAGTTGCCCTTTCATTGTCTCCAATATAAAACTTCATTAATTCTTCAATTAATATAGTTATTGACATTCCATCACAAATAATGTGATGAATATCGAATAATAGTAAATGTTTATTTTCAAATACCTTTATTATTCCATTTCTTAATAAAGGTGCTTTATTAAAATCAAATGGTTTAATGAACTCTTCAATTGCACTATCATAATCACCATTATTACACTCAATAATTTCCAAAGAGAAGTCAACATTGTTATGTATTTTAGCAAATACTTGTCCATTATTTTCATTAAATGATGTTCTAAGGCTTTCCTGAGAAGCAATAAGCTTTTTGAATGAATTTTCAAGCTTATTAATATCAATCTTACCTTCAATTATCATAACAGTAGGCATATTATATGCTTTAGAATCACTGTCCATAAGATTAATTAAAAATAACCTTTCTTGCTGCGGAGTCAATTTATATTCATTAATTGAACTATGTTCATTAATTTTGTTATGAGAAATCACGCCTATGTTTTTATTATCAAACTTGCTTTCCATTGTTTTTGCAAGAGTTATAAAATCGCCGCTTCCCATTATATCTTTTATTTCCACTTTCTCACCAATAAGATTTTTTAAAATATTAAAGACCTTCATTGCAAAAATGGAGTCTCCTCCAAGTTTGAATAAATTATCATTTACATTTACTTCATCAATTCCTAATACATTTCCCCAAGTATTTGCCACTATTGAAACAACTTCTTCTGATACACCAGAACAATTACCAATAACCAGTATATTCTTTTCTGATTTCTCATATATTTCTTTTCTAACTTTACTTATATCCTTATCAACATATGGTATTTCAATTACACATTTCTTCATATCAAATGGATAAGGTGGTAGATGAACTCTACTAGGTTTTTCATATAGCTTATCCCAATTTATTTCTATACCTGTACAATACTTTTTAGCTAAATCACTAAGCATATTCTTTTTTATATCATCAGTAGTTTGTAAAATATCTTCATCAATTAATTCTTTTTTATACTTTGTTTGATCTTCTATTCCATAGTAAATCTGTTCTCCTTGTGTTACTAAATCCTTTTCCATTTCTAGATAATTTATTTTTTTAGCTGCGTCCATGCAACTATCAGCCACAATTGCTACCCGATATGTATAATGCCCTCTACAACAATTCGTTGTATAACATATATCATTAAAATTCTCTTGTGTTTCCTCAAGAAATATTCTCATACTTCCTAGATATTTCTTTAATGAAAATTCACTTTTTGCTGATAACACTAATACTGAAATCCCACTGTTATTATAGTTTTGTTTTTTAGGAGCCTCCTCTAATACTAAATGAACATTAGTTCCACTTAATCCAAATGAATTTATACCACATCTTAGAGGTGTTTCACCACACTCCCATTCTCTAAGTTTTGTATTAACATAAAATGGTGAGTTAATAAAGTTAATTATCCTATTTGGTGATTTAAAGTTACATGTAGGTGGTAATTTTCTTTTTTTTAAGGCTAACGCAACTTTTATTATAGATGCAATCCCAGATGCATGATCCAAATGCCCAATATTTGTTTTTACAGAACCTATAGCGCAAAATTGTTTTTTATCTGTATACTTTAAAAATGATTTTGTTAAACCCTGAATCTCTATTGGGTCTCCTATCTTTGTACCTGTTCCATGAGCCTCTATGTACGATATAGTATCCCCCTTAACTCCTGCATTTTCCCAAGCACCTAAAATAGCTTTTTCTTGAGCTAATGGGTTTGGAGCAGTAAGTCCTATTGAATTTCCATCATGATTACTCACCCCGCCCTTAATCACAGCATAAATGTCATCGCCATCTTTAATGGCCTTTTTTAAAGGTTTAATAAAAATTGCACCAACACCTTCACCAACACCCGTTCCATCTGCACTGTCATCAAAAGCTTTAGTTTTCCAATCTCCTGCCTCTACACCCAACTTTTCGCCTATCACTATAGGTAACATACTTAACTTTACACTACCTACAACTGCTGATTGACATTGATTGCTTTGTATACACATACATGCCATATGAACGGCAAGCAATGCTGATGAACAAGCTGTATCTATAACCATTGCTGGTCCATGAAAATCTAATATATGGGATATTCTACTAGCAATCGCAGGTACTATATTCCCTGCAAGTGCCAGTGTTAATGCTTCAGGTGATACATCAGAAATAATCTGACGATACTCATTTACTGTAGAATTATCATATCCTACAAATACGCCAACATTTTTTCCTGACAATACCTTATTACCATACCCTGCATCTTCCAAACAATTGAAAGCCTCTTGCAAAAATAACCTTTGATTTGGATCCATTAATTTTGCTTCAGCAGGAGTAATTCCAAAAAACGAATAATCAAAGTTTTCTATGCCTTCAAGGTACCCCCCTTTTGCAAAAATTACGTCATCATCAAAGCCTATATAGTTAAGATATTTTTTTGCAAAATCCATTCTATCTTTTGGAAAGTCTACTATACAATCCGTAGAGTTAGCTATAACATCCCAAAATTTATTCTTATCCTCTGCTCTTGGCATATTCGCGCTAATTCCTACAATTGCAAATTGTTCATTTTTTTCACTTAATGCACTACTCATTATAGATATTATTTTAGCTACCATTCGTTTATCTAAGATGTTTTTAGAAGCACACTGAATTAAATATTTTATCTCCTCTTTCATATTCTTCTCCTTTTCACTCTATTTTAAGCTCATAATTTTATTAACCATCTCATCAGTATCCATATTCTCTTCATTTAATAACATATCCATAATTGTACTTTCCATATCTACTTTTTCATCAATATTACTCTCTAATCGATACTGGTCCTCTTCTTTTTCTTTATTAAACAAATATTCGCATGTTTTTTTAATTGTAGAATAAGAAAATAAATCTGCCAACTCCATTGTTCCTGGATATACCTTATCTATTTTAGAGTGTAATGACATAACTTTTAATGAGTTACCACCAATATCAAAAAAGTTATCATTGATTCCAAAATCATCATGACTTAATACCTCTTTCCATATGTCCCACATTTGTTTTTCTTGTAATGTTTCTGGCTTTAACCGTTCAATTGCAATGCCTTTTTCTATTTCAGGCAAATTTTTGTAGTCTATCTTCCCATTGCTTGTTAAAGGCATTTCATTGATTTCCATTATATTTTTAGGCACCATATATTCTGGTAGATATTTTCTTGTTTTTTCTTTTATATTACTCTCTGACATTATTGAATCACTTGTGTAATAGCCACATAATTCACCATTTATTAACTTTATTGCCACAGTTTTTATTCCATCTATTGTTTCTAATATATTCTCTATTTCTTGTGGCTCAATTCTATACCCTCTTATTTTTACCTGATTATCTATTCTTCCCAAAAATTCTATTTCTCCATTACTTAACCATCTACCTTTATCACCTGTTTTGTACATTTTTCCCTTGGAGTATGGATTTTGCACAAACTTCTCTTTAGTTAGTTCTTCTCTATTTAAATATCCTACGGCAACTCCATTTCCACCAATTACAATTTCCCCAGCTATACCTTCCGGGTTTAAATTTCCATCTTTATCCATTACATATACCATTGTTCCTACTATTGGCTTTCCAATTGAGCTATATTCGCAATCCTGTGCATTTCTCTTAGCAGTAGCTACTATACTACATTCTGTTGGTCCATACTCATTTATTAATTCAGTATTACTATTTACTTTCCTTACATTCTTTATTACATCTACTATTAACTTATCACCAGCTGTTGTTATCATTCTTACAGTTTCAGCTTCCTCTTTTGTAATATCTTCATATATTGCTAAACACAATGCTGGTACTGCTATAAAGTGAGTTACTTTAGTTTCTTTTATTATTTTTCTTAAAGCTACTACATCTTTTGCGTTTTCCTCTGTTACTAACACCACTGTTGAGCCAGATACTATTGGTGTGTAAAAGCTTGTCATAAAACCATCGAACCCGTATGCGAATAGCTGCATAACATTATCACTTGCATCTAACTTATATTCCTCTTTTCTCCACTTTATTGATGAACCTAAGTTATTATGTGATACTAATACACCTTTTGGTTTCCCTGTACTTCCAGATGTATAAATAATATATGCATTTTGCCCTACTTCTCCCACCATATCTTCTTTAGCTTCTATACTGTCAATTTCTATTACTTTAACTCCAAGTTTCTTTGCTTTTTCTAAATTGTTTTTATCTGCAACTACTAACTTAACCTTACTATCGTCAAACATAAATTGTATTCTGTCACTTGGAAGTTTTGTATCTATTGGGATATACACAGCACCAGATTTCATTATGCCTATTACTCCTACAGCCATATTTAATGACCTGTCGCACATAAATGCCACTGTTTCTCCAATTTCTATTCCACTTTTAATAATAGAATCACTTACCCCATTTGATAGTGCATTCAACTCCCCGTAGCTTATTTTACTTTCCTCAAAACTTACCGCTTCCGCTAATGGAAAGTTTTTCACCTGTTCGCTGAATAAATCTATTACATTTTCATTATTTGATTTTACTTTTTGGTTAAAAACTTGCAGTATTTTTTCTTCTCCTTTTTTATCCATTATTGATATTCTATTTATTGGTGCTTTAGGTGCCTTCACTACCGTCTCAACTAGATACATATAATACTCCCCAATGTTTTTAATGCTGTTACCATCAAATGCATTCTTATTATATGTTATATTAATTTTCAACTTATTACCTGGAGTAAATACTACACCAAATTGATAATTAGTATGTTCTCTCATAACAATATCTTTAATTTCGAATCCACAAACTTCCTTTTTAAATTCATTTTTCATTAACTCATTAACAGGATAATTTTCAAATGCTACAACATGATTTATTAAGTTATCCTTTAACTCAGAACAATGTTGAATTTCATAAAGTGGATAATAGCCAAACTCCTCTGATTTAACTAACTGTCCTTGGAATGAGCTTATTAAATCTGTAAAACTATCATTCTCCATAGTCTCTACACGAACCGGGATAGAATTAATAAACATACCAACTATTTTTTCTGCATTTTTTAAATCTTTTGGTCTACCAGATATAACTGTACCAAAGACTGCATCTTTAGTATTGTTTATTTTTTGAAGTATAATTCCCCATAGTACTTGCACAACAGTACTAAATGTTACATTATTTTTACTAGCTAGTTCTTTTAATCTAGTAGTTTGTTGTTCATTTAAATAAAAATCCATTTCTTCTAAATCATATTCACTTGACACTTTCTCATTTGGAATTGTAACTGCTGTATTATATCCATTAAAAACATCACTCCAATATTCTTTTGCAAGTTCCTTATCCTTGTTTCCAAGCCATGAAAGTAATTCAACATAATTTCCTTCTGAATTACTCTCAATAACAATACCTTTACGCTGCTTAATATAATATTGGAATAACTCCTCAAGGACAATTGCAACTGACCAACCGTCTAATATTATATGATGGAAGTTCCATATACATTTATACTTCTCATTACCTAACTTAACCAATGTAATATTACTTAATTTTGCATTTTCAAAATCAAATTTGCTTAAATAATCTTTTTCAAACTCACTATAGTTACCCTCACTGTAATCAAAATAATTAAAGCTACTTGGTACTTCCTTTAAAACCATTTGAATCGGACTACTTAATCCATTATTAATTATAGCTGTTCTAAAAATCTCATATTTTCTAGTTACAGCATCAACTGAATTTTTAAATAATTCCAAATCAATTTCGCCTTCTAAATCCATCACCATTTTTTCACAATACGCATCCGAATCTGTATTAAGTAATGCATGAAATAACATTCCTTGCTGCATTGGTGTTAATGGGTATATATTCTCTATATTTTTCAGTCTATTACTTACAATTGTATTAAACTCATTAATAGAAATATCTAATCCATAATCTGAAGGAGTTTTTTTTATTTCTTTAACTGAAGCGCAGTGATTTATTAATCGTTCAAGTGCTTGTACGTAATTTTCAGATAATTTATTAATAACTTCATCATTAAATAAGTGCGCTGAATAATCAAATGCAATCTTAAATACTGAGTTCTCAATTTTACAACTAATATCTAAAGCATATTTACGTGCAATTTTTCCATTTACCGCTTCTCCTATAGCCATATCTGATAGTGTTATTTCCTCACCTTTAAGTTTTTCTATTTGTCCTAAATAATTAAAGCTTATTTGAGAAACTTTATTTAACTGTTCTTCATATGGATTTAAATATTTCAAAATGGAATAATCAATACCCTTGTTAGGTATTTTCCTCATACTTTCTTTAATTGTACAAATTGATTTTTCGATTGTTTCTTCCATATTTAAAACAACTGGATATATTGACGTAAACCAACCTAATGTTCTTGATACATCACTATGCTCGAATAGTTTTTCACGTCCATGACCCTCAATATCAATTCCTATTGTTTTTATATTCATAGTATGATGAAAAGCTTCAATTAAAGCTGTTAAAAGAATTTCTTCAACTTTTGTATTATATGGTATGTTCGCAACAGTTAATAATTTTTTAGTATTCTCTTCTTCAATTTCAGCTTTTACTGTATTAGTCTGCTCATATGTTCCAAAACGGTGCTTTTCTTCTATAAACTCACTATTATTTATTGTTTGAACTTCAGACCAATATTTTAACTTTGATTTCCCATTTTTAGATTGTGCATACCTATTGATACCTTCTGACCATTCTTTAAATGATAATGTTTTATTTAATAATTCTACTTTTTTACCATCTCTTATAGATTTATAAACTTGTACTAAATCCTCTGATAGAATTCTCCAAGATACTCCGTCTATAATCATATGGTGTATAACAAATAATAAGTGATCGCCTTTATTAGTTTTGAATAATGTAACATTGTATAATTTCTTAGAAAACAATGTAATATCTTTCTGTGCTTCATTGGCATATTGTAATATTTTTGCTTCCAAATCTTTTTCTGATGTTAGATCTATATAATTAATTTCACATATATCCTGAATATCTTCTATAGTTTGATACGTCTGCACAATACCATCGTTACATCTCTCAAACCGAATTCTAAGTGAATCGTGATAAGAAACAATTTCTCTTATAGTTTCTTTTAGAGCATTTACATCGAACCCCTTGGCATTAAAAAACATAACTGCCTGATTGTAGTTATATATCTCAGCTCCATCTGTTTCTAAAAGCCATTTTTGTATTGCTGTCAATTTAACATTCCCATAAACTTCATCTTGTGAATAAGTTTCAATATTAAATTTTACTCTTTCACTTATTTTTTCAATAGTTGGATATTTAAATAAATCTTTAATTTCAAATTGAATACCTAAAGCATTTAATCTTGAATATATCTGTATTGCCTTTATGGAGTCTCCTCCACTAACAAAATAATTATCATTTATTCCAATTTTGTCTAAACCCAGAACTTGAGACCATACATTAGCTATTTTTTCTTGACACTCATTTTTAGGAGCTACATATTCATTTGTACTAACTTGACTATCTGAATTTGGTAATGCTTTAATGTCTGTTTTACCACTTGATGTTATTGGTACTTTCTCAATTTTAATAATATATGCTGGTATCATATATTGAGGTAAAAATGTTGATAAAAATCCTCTTAGCTTTTCTATATCTAGACTTTTTTCTGATACATAGTATGCAATTAGGTTATTAGTACCTAACTTGTCTTTTTTAATAGTAACTACCGAATCATTTATGTATTCATGCTTAAGCATTGCTTCCTTAATTTCACCTAGTTCTATTCTGTATCCACGAATTTTAACCTGTTCATCAATTCTTCCTAAATATTCAAGTTCTCCATTAGGAAGATATTTTGCCAAATCTCCACTTCTATATGTTCTAGTTCCAACTTTTTCGTATGTATGAGAAATAAATTTTTCCAAGTTAAGTTCATCACGGTTAATGTATCCTCTTCCAACTCCTTCACCACTTACAATCATCTCTCCTGGCATACCTATAGGTAATAATTTCATGTTTCTATCTACTATGTTTACCCTAAGCGTGGGTATTGGAACTCCAATATTACATATATTGTTATCTATTTCATATTGGCCAATTTCTTTATAAGACACATGAACTGTAGTCTCGGTAATTCCATACATATTTATTAACTTTACATTAATATACATTTTGTGGAAACTATTAAGCAGCGTGGTTTGTAATGCTTCACCACCAAAAATAATATATCTTAAATTTAATCCAATGTTATTAGTTAATATAACTTGCTCTGAAAAAGCATTAAATGCTGTAGGAGTTTGATTTAACACTGTAACTTTTTCTTTTTCTACTAATTTTACAAATGAAATAGTATTTCTAGCTATATTACGTGGTACTACAATTAGCTTTCCTCCAAACAATAATGCGCCATACATTTCCCAAACTGAGAAATCAAAACAAAAGGAATGGAACATTGTCCAGATATCATTCTTGTTAAAATCATATAAGTTATTATCATTAATCATCAAACGCACAACATTTTTATGTTCAATCATTACTCCCTTAGGCTTACCGGTTGTACCTGATGTATAAATTACATAAGCCATATCCGATGGTTTTATATAAACATTTAAATTCTCAACTGACTCTTCTAGATTATCTAATGTTACGTCAACGAATATACGCTCTGATTTAACCCCATATTTATCACCTTTAAAAAGAACTGCTTTTGCATTACTATCCTCAATCATAAATTCTAATCGCTCTACTGGATAGTATCTGTCTAGTGGCATATATGCTGCACCTGCTTTTAAAACCCCTAATGCAGATATTACAATATACTCTGTTTGTTCCATAAGCAGTCCAACTATATCGTTAGACTTAACACCTGTATTTACAAGTTTTCTAGCAATAGCACTTGAAATGTTATTAACTTCATTATAAGTAAATTCTCTATCTTCGCATTTAATTGCCATTCTATTACCATTCTTCTCTACCTGCTCCATAAATAAATCTATAATAGTTTTGTTATGAGGATACCCCACAGATGGTTGATTAAATTCAGTTAGCATCTTTGAATAATCGAATTTATCTAAAATATCTATTTCATCTAAATAAACATCAAAATTGTTTGAAACTCTTTCCAAAGCATTCAAATAATGCCTAGAGAGTTGATTAATAAACCATTCTTCATATTCATTTGAGTTATATACAAAGTCTATTATAATCTCATCACTAGGTACAATTATTATATTTAAGTCATAATTTGTTTGCTCAAATGCATCAATATCCTTTATAACAGGCAAAAGATTGTTTTCCCCCATACTATCCATAACTTGCTTCATAGGGTGGTTCTCAAACACAAATATATGTGATAATAAATTATCACCAAGAATCGATAAAGCTTGTATTGATGCTAATGGATAATAACTAAACTCTTCCATGTCAATAAAATCGCTCTGAACGTTTTTAACAACTTCTTCAAATTTTATATTTTCATTTACATTAACCCTTACTGGTAGTGTATTAATAAATAATCCTATCATATCTTCGATTCCATCTATAGCAGATGAACGTCCCGAAACTACAGTTCCAAATACTACATCATTTGTATTACAATAACTCATTAAAACAAGTGCCCACACTGACTGCATAGCTGAATTTAAAGTAACTCCACAATCTTCCGCAGTTTTTATTAACATACTCGATATTTCTTTTGATAATTTAATCCTATGTTTCTTTTGTTTATATGTACTATACTTTTTATCTGAACCCTTTAAATTTGAACTGGTGTCACATGTTTGAATTTTATCCTTCCAAAAATTCATTGCCGCATCTTCATCTTGATCTAATACCCAATCAATGTATTTATTGTATTGATTCAGATGTTTTTCATTTAAAATATTACCATTAATTATTGATTCATAATTTTCAAAAATTTCTTTAAATACAATAGACATACTCCAGCCATCCATTAATATATGATGATCACTCAATATAAGACGGTAAGATATTTCATCAAGTTTAAATAATTTCATCCTTATTAGAGGCCCTACTTGTAAATTAAAACCTTCTTTTTTATCTTTTATACAATACTCATCAACTATCCTATTTTTTTCATCAAAAGTGTTATCAGTTGAAATATCTTCAAATTTAAAATTTATTTGTGTATTTTCGTAATTTTTTACAATTTGACGTGGCTCTTGTAGATTTTCATACATAAATACTGTTCTAAAAATATCACAATTTTTAATAAGCATACAATATGCCTTCTTTAATGCTTCAACATCAATTTCCCCCTGAAGAGTTATATAATTTTGCTCAAAGTAACTTTTAGATTCATTATCTAAAAGTGAATGAAAAAGCATACCTGACTGCATAGGTGATAGTTTATATATCCTTTCAATATCCTGACCTACATTTTCATATATTTTATCAAGTTCATTAAAATTTAAAGAACTATCCCCAAAATCTGATGGAGTTTTAATTATATTTGTTTCTTCTTCACAATGTTGAACAATAGCTTCACATACATCCTTAAAGGAATTTGCTAAATCATTAATAATGGCTTCGTTGTATTTTGATTTTGAATAATCAAAAGAGATCATCAGCTTATCATTGTAAAATTTAACATTAATATCTAACATATATTTCGTCTTCATTGCTGGTGAAATCATGCTTCCTGCAGGATAATCAGATAATTTTGTACCAATATCGCTTTGTGATTCAAAATCTACTTCTCCTAAATAATTAAAACTAATGCTACTATCTAAGGCTCCTTTAAGCTTATGTGTATAATATCTCAAGACTTGATATCCTAATCCGTTTTCAGGTACACATCTTAAGTTATCTTTAACTAAACATATTGTTTTACCTATATTGTTTTCAGCTATTTCTATATTTACAGGATAAATCGCTGTAAACCATCCTACTGTTTGGGCATAATCAAACCCTTGTCCTGGTAGTACCCTACCTATACTTTCAAGATCAACTAATAAATTTTTACTACTATCTATCTTATTAAAAGCAAGTGCTAATGCAGATAACAGTATGTCATTTGGTTGTGTATTATAAATCTTATTAACATCTTTTAATAATTTTTTAGATACTTGAGGATTAATTTCCATGGTAATATGTTCTCTATCGCCGAATAGAACTTCTTCTTTAATATCTACATTATTTTTAGAATTAATATTTTCCCAATATCTCACCTGTTTATTTAGTTTTTCATTATTTGAATACCTTTTTAGATATTCAACATATTCTTTATATGATTTTGATTTATTATCTACTTCATATACAATTCCTTTACAAATGTTCTCATATGCCTCTATGAAATTTTTAAGTATTATACGCCAAGACACGCCGTCTACGATCAAATGATGCATAGCTATCATTAAATGATCGCCTCTCTTGGTTTTTATTACAGCAAGACGTATTAACTCTGATGATAAATTAATCTTTTGATGAATACTTTCAACAATTTCACCTATAAGTTGTTCCTCATTAACTTCATTAAATACTTTAAACTCTTCTATTATAAAATAATCATCTTCAACTTCTCCAATAACTTGCTTAACGACTTCATTGCATGTTGAAAATCTTGCTCTCAACATATCATGTTGACTCACTATATATTTAAATGATTTTCTTACTAAATCTAATTTAAAGCCTTCTTCTCTGAAAACCATAATAGCTTGATTAAAGTACAATCTTGAATCATAAGTATCAAAGAAACGTTTTTGAACTGGTGATAAATCTACCTCTCCAGTTACAACATCATATTTTTTTTGATTAACATATGTAACTTTTTTAGCAAGTTGTGCAATAGTTGGATTACTAAATAACTGTTGCATCGTAAATTCTAAACCAGCTTTCTTTAAGTGTGATGCTATCTGTAAAGCCTTAATAGAATCACCACCTATTGCGAAAAAATTATCGTTTATTCCTACGCCCTTAAGATTTAATACATCTTTCCATGCAATAGCTAATAATTTTTCTTCTTTAGTTTTAGGTAATATAATCTCCCTATCAAGAATATCAAATTGAGGTTTAGGCAATCTTTTTCTATCCACTTTTCCTGACATTGTTATATATATTTCATCAAGCTTAATAATAAATGTTGGTATCATATAATTGGGTAGTTGACTTACTAAGTAGCTTCTAACATCCTCTTGTCCAATGTCTTCTTTAGCAGTAAAATATCCACAAAGGTACTTATCTCCCTCATCACTTTCATAGTCAATTACAGTGCATTGATTAACGCCTTCAAGTTTTAAAACTTTATCTTCTATTTCTTGAGTCTCAATTCTAAAGCCTCTTATTTTCACCTGATAATCACGTCTTCCGAGAAAATAAATATCCCAATTCTCTCCCCATTTTGCAACATCACCTGTTTTATATAAATATTCACTATCAATTTCACTAAATGAATTTTTTATAAAAACTTTACTTGTCTTCTCATTATCCTTATAATATCCATCTGCTAAACATATTCCCGCTATATAAATTTCACCTATAACACCTCTTGGAACTGGTTGCATATTGTCATCAAGTAATAAAATATTAACATTGCTAATTGGTTTTCCGATAGGAATCACACCATTTTCTTCTTTAGAAATAACCTTATATACACAACCTATACTTGCCTCTGTTGGGCCATATAAATTAATGCATTGAGTATCTGGAAATAACTTCATAAAATCATGAACAGAGTTTTGTTTTATTTCTTCTCCACCAATTATTATCCAATTTAAACTATCTAATGTTTCTAATGAATGTTTTGACTCTTTCATTTCACTAACAATTACATTGAATACTGATGGAACAAAATCAGTTATTGTGATTTTTTCATCTGCGATAACTTTTGTTATATATTCAGCAGACATAATTGCATTAGGAACAGGTATAACTGTTTTACCACCATTTATCAATGGCCAAAACATTTGCCACACTGAACTATCATATACATAATTTGTAGTATTTAATACACTATTACTTCCATTTATACCTAATCTCTCGTTCATCCACATCAAACGGTTAATAATTCCTCTATACGGAACTACCACACCTTTAGGCTTACCTGTTGATCCAGAAGTATATATGATATAAACTACGTCACTACTTAAAATCTCAACATGAGGATTTTCACTTTTTGTACCTATATCTTTAAGCGTAACTTCCCATTTTCCAACTGATACCTCTTCTAAAACTTTACTTTGAGTGCTAGTTATAACAAATCCAGCGCCAATTTCATCAATAATCATATTTATTCTTGCTGATGGCCAGCTAGGATCAAGAGGACAAAATGTTGCTCCCGACTTCATTATTGCAATTTCAATTATTAGCATTTCAAAGCTTCTATCAGCTATAATTGGTACTACACAACCCCTTGATATATTTGAATCCAATAATTTATACGCCAAATTATTGGCACGGTCATTTACCTCTTTATATGTTAAACCTTCTCCATTAAATGAAACAGCTATTGAATTTGGTTTTAAAATCACTTGTCTCTCAAAAAGTTCTTTAATATTTGAGTTTTTGTATTTGTATTCTACGTGTGTATTATTATTCTGTATCACTATCTGATCATATTCTTCTATTGATAACATATTAAGTTTGTATATCGGAGCTTTAGGTGAACTCGTTGTTTCTTCAATTAAATTTATAAAGTGTTTAATAAATTTTTCCATTGTTTCAAGTTTAAAAAGGTTGCTGTTATACCTAAGTTGAAAATTCATAATCTTATTTTCTTCTTGTGCATCAAGTGTAATATCAAACTTAGAACTATTTTGTTCTATTTTCACTTTACTTAATCTCAAGCCATGGATTTTATGCTCATTTATTGGTATATCGTGTAATGCAAACATTGTTGAAAACAATGGATTTGTACCGCTTTCGGATGTTAACCCCAGCCCTGATACAATTTTTTCTATGGAACATCCCTCATTAGTTAGTGCTAGCGGAACATCATCCTTAATTTCATTTAATAATTCTATAAAATTTTTCTCTGATTTAGGATAAACTCTAACTGGTAAACTATTAACAAACATACCTACCATTTTTTCAAACTGTTCCGAGTATCTACCATAACTTGGTAAACCTATAGTGACATCGTTTTGTCCGGTATACTTTCCTAACAATATACTATACACTCCTAAAAGCATCATATATGGAGTAACTGCATTTTGAGAGCAAAATTTATTCACCTTATCTGTTAGTTCAACACCAATGTCAAAATTCAGTGTTTTACCCTTCAATCTAATTATTGAATCACGTGGGAAATCTGTAGTAATATTACTTATACCATTCCAGTCTTTAAATCGTTCAATCCAGTAGTTCATATTGTTTTTAACTAAACTTTGTCCTTCCTTGCCATTCTGCCAAACTGAATAATCAATAAATTCTATATCCTGCACTTCAAGTTCCTTTCCCTCATACAGTGCACAGAACTCATCATATAAGATTGACATAGATATTCCATCAACAGCAATATGGTGTGAGTCAAACATAATATACTTTATATTATTACATTCAACAATTTGCATTCTTAATAATGGTGCTTTTTCAAAGTTAAAAGCACGTAAAAATTTTGTAAATTCCTCTTCAATAGACTTGTTACTTTTTACAAAATCAACTGAAATACTTATATTCTCTTTAACTTGCTGATGTATTCCCTCATTTGTACGTATATAAACTGTACGTAAAATTTTATGACGGTTTAATAACTTTTGTGCTACCTTTTGTACCCTCGATATATCTAATGCTCCTTCAACTTTCATTACCAATGGCACATTATATCCAATTCCTGTATCATCAAATTCACAGCTCATATATATTCCTTGTTGTAATGCTGTCAATTCATAAGTATCTTGTGCATCTGCTTTTTTTATTTTTACAACTTCGTTACTACTTAACTTTTCAACAGCACAAACAAATAATTTAATAGAATCATTATTCATTAATAATGGTAATGTTACCTTTTTACCACTTCTTTGTGAAACCTTAGATGCCATAATTATACCTTTTAATGAGTTACCGCCAATCTCAAAAAATTTATCATTAGTCCCAAAATCATCATTACCCAACACTTCTTTCCATATATCCCACATTTGTTTTTCTTGTAATGTTTCTGGCTTAATGCGTTCAGATATAATGTTTTTTTCTATTTCAGGCAAATTTTTATAGTCTATCTTACCATTACTTGTTAAAGGCATTTCATTGATTTTTATAATGTTTTTAGGAACCATATATTCTGGTAGATTCTTTCTTATTCCTTCAACAATATTATCTTCGAGCATTATTGAATCGCTTGTATAATAACCACATAATTCGCCATTTACTAGCTTTATTGCTGCAGTCTTTATTCCATCTATTGTTTCTAATATATTTTCTATTTCCTGAAGCTCAATTCTATACCCTCTTATTTTCACCTGATTATCTATTCTTCCCAAAAATTCTATTTCTCCATTACTTAACCATCTACCCTTATCTCCCGTTTTATACATTCTCCCCTTATTGTATGGATTTTGCACAAACTTCTCTTTAGTTAGGTCTTCTCTATTTAAATATCCTACTGCAACTCCATTCCCACCAATTACAATCTCTCCCGCTACATTTTCTGGCAATAGATTCCCATATTGGTCCATTATATATATTAACGCTCCTATTATTGGTTTCCCAATTGAACTATTCCCACAATCGTTTGCATTTCTCTTAGCCGTTGCTACTATACTACATTCTGTCGGTCCATACTCATTTATCAATTCTGTATTTTTATTTACTTCCTTTATTTTTTTTATTACCTCTATTATTAACTTATCACCAGCTGTTGTTATAATTCTTACGGTTTCAGCTTCCTCTTTTGTAATATCTTCATAAATTGCTAAACATAAAGCTGGTACTGCTATAAAGTGAGTTATTTTGGTTTCTTTTATAATTTTTCTTAAGGCTACTACATCTTTTACATTTTCCTCTGTTACTAACACCACCGTTGAGCCAGATACTATTGGTGTTAAGAAGCTTGTCATAAACCCATCAAAACCATATGAGAATAACTGCATAACATTATCACTTGCATCTAACTTATATTCCTCTTTTCTCCACTTTATTGATGAACCTAAGTTATTATGTGATACTAATACGCCTTTTGGTTTTCCCGTACTTCCTGATGTATAAATAATATATGCATTTTCTCCTACTTCTCCTATTGTGTTTTCAGCAGCTTCTATACTATCAATTTCTATTACTTTAACTCCAATTTCCTTTGCTTTTTTTAAATTATTTTTATCTGCTATTACTAATTTAACGTCACTGTCTTCAAACATAAATTTCATTCTGTCACTTGGAAGTTTTGTATCTATTGGGATATACACAGCACCGGATTTCATTATCCCTATTACTCCTACAGCCATGTTTAATGATCTGTCGCACATAAATGCCACTGTTTGTCCAGCTTTTATTCCATTTTTTATAATAGAATCACTTACCCCATTTGATAGTGCATTCAACTCCTCATAGCTTATTTTACTTTCCTCAAATCTTACAGCTTCTGCTGATGGATAATTTTTCACCTGTTCACTGAATAGACCTATTACATTTTCATTATTATGTTCTATTTCCCGGTTGTAAACTTGCAGTATTTCTTCTTCTTGTTTTTTACCTATAATCGATATTCTATTTATTTCTAATTGAGGTATCTTAACTACTGTTTCAAAAACTGCCATTATACTCTTGCCTATTACCTCAATATCATATTCACTATATATGTTGCTATTATAATAAATTTCAAAATTATATTTATTGACTTTAAAAATACAGTTGCACTTTGTTTCTACTAAATTAACACTTGTATCATACTCTTGTGATGTTATTCCTATTTCAAAGAGTTCATCAATACAACTTACTTTTAATCCCAATTTACGTGAAATACTCTTTATGTTAAAGTTTTGATGCTTATCTGCCATTATATAATCATCTTCAACTTGCCTTACAAGTGTTACAAATGGTGTGTTATTTTCAAAGTCTGCAAATACAGGTACATATCTACCAGTGTTAGATTTAACTCCTATAAAAACATTAGAATTAGTGTACTTATTTAATACAATTGAAACTATAGCTGAAAAAAAACTTAATATATTACCCATACCTTCAATTTTTTCATTTGAATTTAGTACATTTAAATACTTATTGGGGAATGTTTTTTTTTCTAAAGTTATACTTCCTTTGCTTTTAATATTTTTGAAAACAGACTTGTTTTCAAATTTTTTTAATGTATCAACCCACTTTTCTCTGCTCTCTACTATATTTATCATTAAAATATCCCCTTTTAAATTTTTATAAAATATATTATTTCTTAAGAACTTGTTTATAAAATCCAACTACAGTTTTTGCTATATCTTTATATTTTTTGTGATGAATATAATGGTCACAATCACTATAAACAACCTTGCTTTTCAGACTAAAATAGCTCTCTAAATCACTTTGAACAGCCTCCCAATTTTCATATCCGTTATTTACAGAACTAAAACTGATTAAATCAATTTCTGTAGGTCTTATACCTGATTTAATTTTCTCTCCATTACTATTCAACATATCAAGTTCTCTTTTCATTTCATTGCTTCCAGCATTTTCATTTGCCATTTGTATTTTTATATCCTGTACTTCTTTTGGTAATCCATCTATATCTACAAAAATTTTATTTGCTAAAGATGTATAACGCATTTTTTTCATTAAATCTGAAGTAATGCACCTATTAATTAAATTGCTGCCTAATTTTTGAATAAAACTCCTCTTAAAGTTCTTAGCATATATTGGGCTAATGCCATCAATTGTTGCTACAAACATAACCTCATTTGGATATAATTGCGAGAATCTAATACTCTCTAATGATCCCATTGAATGCCCAATAAATATATATGGAGGTGTAATCGATGCTTTTTTTAAAAGACTTCTCAATTGCTCTACAACTGTATCTATGTCTCTTATTGAATTAGTTGTTCCACTAAACCCATATCCTGGTCTTTCATAAACGCATGTACTAATACTTTTCGATAATTCATCTAGCAGTTGATAAAAGTCTGCATATGGAGAAGTAGTTCCACTTCCTGAAATAAGAATCGCAGTTCCTACACTCTTTCTATTAACTAAATATAAATGCATTTTACACCCATCAACTTCGTATATATTTCCAGGTACTGTTATTTTTTTTAACATTACAGTATCCTCCTCCTAAGTACACTATAGTTATAAATTTCTGCTACATAATTAACTTTTTAAATATGTACTAGTAAAAATTATTAATGTACTGAATTAATTTAAATATGCCATATATTTTAATTCATTTTGGAAAGTAACGTATTATTTATATCTTCTATGACATCGTCTTCATAATCGTTTATAAAAAAATGACCGCTGTTAAATTTTTTCAATCTAAAATTGGAAGTTACAAGTTCTTCCCATGCGTTGGCTTCATCTATACTCATACTCTCATCCTTAGTTCCTACCAATACTGTCATATCACTCTCTATTTTTTTTTCTTTTTTTATATAATTATATGTATCTCCGATTTTAAAATCTGCCCTTAAAATAGGAAGAAAAAAATCCATTACTTCATTATTTATAAAAATTTCATTTGATGTAGTTAGTCCATATTTTAATATTAATTCTTTAAATTTATCTAATGGTAGTTTATAACTATCCCTATTTTCTATTCTTAACTGTGGCGCTTTAGATCCAGATATAAAAATATGTACTGGTCTTTTAAAATTAGACTTCATTAATTTGTAATAAAGTTCATATGCAATCAAGCCTCCCATACTATGTCCTAAAATAGCATATTCCGAATATTCATCAATTTCTTGCGATACTTCCTTAAATACTTCTTCAACAATGTCATCAATGTTTGTACATAGTTGTTCATTAGCTTTTAATCCTCTTCCTGGTAATTCTACTGCATGAACCTCAATATTTTTATTTAATTGTTTTTTCCACTTTAAATATACAGTTGCTGACGCTCCTGCATATGGAATACAAAATAACTTTACCTTCATATTCTTCTCCCCCTTAATTTACATCAAAATCCATCGGTTAATTTACAATCTAATAAACTCACTGAAAAGTTCAGCAACCTTAATTATTTTTATTTCGTTTGGAAATATTTTCATAGGAGTAGCTATTGATATTGTATATTCATTATGAAACTTACATATTTCAAAATAATATATGTTATTAGGATTATCAGAATTAATCCATAAGTCCTTTTCAAGCTTGTCTTTTGATATCTCAAAACTATCTAGCGGAATAGATAAACCTTTTCCAAGCGCTTTAATAAAACTTTCCTTTAGTGTCCATATCTCATAAAATCTACTTATACTACTATTCTTATTTCCAAAATACACATATTCTTTCTCGTTTTTTGTAAAACATGTATCTACAATATCCACTTGTAAATCTAAATTTATTTCAATATCTATACCGACTTCATAATTTGAAAATACCCCTACAACCCATTCTCCTGAATGAGATATATTAAAATATATATTTTTGTTATTTATTATGTATGGCTTACCATAATTATTTTTAAAAAACTTAAGGTCTTTATTGGAAATACCTAATATACTACACATTTTTGTTCTTGTTAGCATTTCTCCAATTGATGTTCTAAATAAATCTTCTTTATATTTAAAGCTACGTTTTAAGTCTTGACCATAATTATCCAGTCCTTCTGTTATCTTTTCTATATTAATATCTAAAAATTCATCTTTAATATTAACTGCAAAACCCTCTATCATTAATATATATCTCCTCACTTATTAACACTCTTTCTTTTATAATGAGTGATATTATGACTGAAACTAAAAGTCTGTTTCTACTCTAAATCTTATGTAACTCATGTTTTTTAGAAAATTCTCATTTGATTACAATTTTATATTTCGACCTAATAATTCTATTAATTGCAAATTATAAACTTCTTTCTAAGAATATAACATATTATATCAAAATTTGCAAATTAAATTGAATATAATACATATTTACCTATAATTATACATAAATATTGACAACCATACCTTTCTTATTCCTTACACATGGATTATGCAATTGATGTTTTAAGTTATGGAAGATGTTTAGCATATGATACTGATCCAGCTTCAATTTTTTTCACTACCTCAAAAAAATAAAGAGTGGATTTTAACCCTAAATATAGGATAAAATTCACTCTTAATAAAAGAAGTATAATAATTTTTTAATATGTAATTAGGTTGCAAATCTATACGCTTATTTTTCTTATAGCTTTCGAACTTCTGGCCTGCACTAAGCTACTAACAGCAGAGATGCGGTTTTTTTTTATAAAAATCGTATGTAAACAATACAGTTATAACCAACATACCCGATAAAATCTTTATTACCACAACTTTAAAATCATCCATATTACTTGATAAAATCATTGTATTAAACATTCCATGCATGATAGCCGCTGCAAATATAGATTCTGACTTTTCACGAATATAAGTAATAATTATAGATATAACAAACATTTGTATAAAATTAATAATTGCTCCTTTAATCGGATTATTGGGATACTTATACCATATGCTAACAGGAGTATGCCACACTGCCCATATAAAGCCTATAAGTAATGATGATTTAATCATACCTACATGTTTCAACTCATTAAACAAAAAACCTCTCCACGCTAATTCTTCTATTAATGCTGAAACAGCTGAAATAGACAGACCAATTATTATATTTATTATAAATGTTTTTTTCGAAAAAATTATGTTGTTAAACTGGATAATGCTAATTACATTGATAACCAATGCCATTAACATAGGTAATAATATTGAAAATAAAAACCAAGAATTAGGTCTAAAAGAAATGCCAAGACAACCTTTTAATTTCTGTTTGAAGATAAATTTTTGCACAATAATAACTGAGATAAAAGGTAGAATCATTGGTACTCCTAATAAATCGACAGCAATCGGACTTGATTTCCCTCCAATAACCTGAAGCATTAAATAAAATAAAAGTGTAATAATATATGTCAACATTACAAAGTACAATACTTTTTTAGTCCTCCTACTCATTGACAACACCTCCTTCTATGTTTGGATAGTGTAAACACTATCTTTGTTTTATATATTTAAATCCTTGCTATTCTTCACACTAATCTACACTTGCGAAGCAACTCTTATGAAGATTATAACATTATTTTACCACGGGCTTTTACTTTTAGTGTCGTTTTTAATCAATCTACGTATTATATACTAAATAAAGCTAAGGAGCGATGTTATGCCAAATATGGAAACAAAGTATCATCCTGAAGATTGGTGTGTCGAAAAAGACGATTGTGAAGACCAGTGTGATTTTGAAGAAAAACATGATGATATAGTCGACGTTAAAGACCAGTGTGATTTTGAAAAAAAACTTGATGACAATATCGATAATAAAGATCATTGTGATTCCGAAAAAAAACTTAATGACAATATCGATGATAAAGATCATTGTGATTTCGAAAAAAAACTTAATGACAATATCGATGATAAAGATCATTGTGATTCCGAAAAAAAACAATTTCATGTCCATGAGTTTGAAGGTAGCACTACAATAGCTGAATTAGAGGAAACACCTCCTAATCATAGATTTGCTGGAGTATCCAGTCCTGCAATATCTGTTTCAGGTGGACATATTCATAAAGTTAAGTCAAGAACAGATTGTTTTGATCACTTACATTATTTCGAAGCAACTTCTGGCCTTCAGATACCTGTTGGTAATGGAAAACATGTTCATTTAGTAAAAATCACTACATCAGTAAATGATTTCCATTCCCATAAATTAATATTTGTTACACTTATAGACTCCCCAATACTCGAAGAAAAAAATAGTATAAATACTCCTTTTTAGTCACAAAATACCATAAATGCGATACTATGTATTGAGCAATAAAAAGCTTAAATTAAAAATAAGGAGTCTTTATATATGGCAGCACTAACTTTAGATTTTGGAAGCCCTAAAACTGCTTCTGTTCAAGAAATACAGCTTACTGGTAAGATTGGTACTGATTCTCCAACCTATGCAGTAACTATAACTTTGGATGTTCTAGATAATATTACTACTCCGCTTACGCCTACTCATAGATATTTTTATGTAACAAAGGAGTATCTTGCTGGTGCAGACTTCTCGACTACACCCGACGAAGTATATATGGCAATTACCCCCAGACTAACAGCTAATGAGCTTTTATCAACACCAAAGCCAGTGACATTATTAATCTCTGGAGATGGTGGAGCTTTTGAAGGAGCTATGATTCCAATAGCATAATAATAAACACAAACAAAGCCTTGGCAGGCTTTGCTTTGTTTGTGTTATAAGATAAGGAGTGTAACAAAAGTGGAAAGTATTATAATACCATCAACTAAAAGTCTTACATTAACAAATAAAATTCCTACTGGAAACATAAATAAAGATTATATAACCGTAGGAAATGATGGAGTATATACTTATTCAAGCCTTTTATTTTTTGATATCTCCACAATACCAAATAATGCTGAAATAACCAATGCAGAAATTGTATTATTTAAAACTGATAACTTTTATAAAAATAAAAAAAAATGTATTAATATATATCCGCTTTTTGATTATTTTAGCAATTACACTACCTATAAAAATCCTCCGAAAGTTAACCATCTTATTGAAGGTAGCATATATCCCATAACTTCTAAAATATCAGTTACAGCGAATCTTACTAAGATTGTTTCGCTATGGTTCAAGAATTCAAATTCAAACAAGGGTATAATTCTGTGTAAAAAAAATAATGATTTTATCACTAACTTTGGTTCGGCCATGTGTAATGATAGCAATTTAATTCCATTTATAAAAGTAATTTATTGTATAAAAAATACTATCGTAATACAAGAAAAACATACTAGTTGTAAAGATGAATGTAATCATAATATCGAAAATCATACTTCAATGAAGGTAATATATTATCCTTGTCCCTGCAATTGCAATTCTAATCCAAATCCTGGAATACCAACAACAAGACAGGTTAAAGTTACCGGAATAATTGCACCAATGGCAATATATGAAGCAATTGTAAAACTGGCGGTAACTAGAAACGGTACTGGTCATGCTGATAATTATTATATTACTGATGAATACGATAATTCTTCAAGCAATACTCCACTTGCAATAGACAAAATTTATAATATTCCTGTTCTTCCAAAAGCAAATCCAGGAGATACTGAAAATGTAGATTTTTATGGAGCTTATAAAGGAAATTCAGAACTATTTCTGTGAACTACCACCACTTATAGAAGTGGTAGTAGCTCACAAATAATCCATTTCTAGATGATGTCAGCTATTAAACTAACAATTACATATTAACAATATATATGTAAATCGTGTACAGTAATACCTATTTACAACCTTTATTGTCCTTTATTCGTTCCTTTCCCTTTTCAGTAACTGCAGTTTTTCTTTTCATTGTCTTTATATTATCAACATGACGGAAACGCATTGCTGACCAATCATCATCAATAGATACTTGAGATACTGGTTCAAATTCATATGGACTAAATATATCCCATGATTTTGTTCTATTAATATCTGATTTATACTTTTTAGAAGCTCCCTTTGGATAGCATAAGTTATGTTTTGTGTCATGACTTAATTGTAACAGGAGATTTCATAGATGTTTTTTTGTTATATTGAAATTAATGTAATAATTTTCGTTCATTTATAGTATTATAAATATATATAGTTTATATGTACATTTAAGTGAATTCCTTACAACACAGTTGTAGCAGTAACCCACATTGCTTAGATGTATAGAAATAATGGATGGCTAAGTATGTGTTAGTAGATGTGTAATTGATCCAACCTTTTGTGCATAGAGCTATGACAAAAGTACAAAAGAATTTAAATGCAGAACTATAAAGTATAAATTTTAGACACCTAGTAGATGAAGAAGATTAGGTATGCAATAAAAATTAGTTATGCATACCTAATCTTACTAATAAAACTATACCGAAAAGATATACTATGGGCCGTGTACGCGAAAACAGATATTTCGTACGCTAATAAAAATATACCCCCATAAATTTAACGACATTTCAGCTCCGTAGGAGATGATTTAACCGAGACATTATAAGTTTATATATCAAGCTATTAGTGAAAGGGGATAATTTCATGAACAAAGTTATGGATTTAGATGGAGTAATTGAAAAGGTTCACGATGGAGCGACAATTATGTTTGGTGGCTTTCTAGGGGTGGGTGCACCTCTTAAAGCGATTGACAAATTAGTAGAAAAAGGCGTTAAAGAGTTAACTATAATATCAGTAGTTAACTCTTATCCCGGTCAGGATTTTGACATTGCACGATTGTACAAAAACAAGCAAGTTAAAAAATTAATAACTGCTCATTCTAGCACTTGCCAGCTTGCGTTGGAGCAATTTAAAAACGGAGATATTGAAATTGAATACTTTCCAATGGGTAGTCTTGTTGAAAAAATTAGAGCAGCTGGTTCTGGATTAGGTGGTGTTCTTACCCCTACAGGTGTAGGTACATTAGTTGAATACGGTAAACAAAAACTTATAATAGAGGGTAAAATGTATTTAATTGAATTGCCGCTGAAGGCTGATTTTGCATTTATTAAAGGTTATAAAGGCGATAGATTAGGAAATATACAATATCGTGGATTAGCCATTAATACCAATCCAATTATGGCAATGGGTGCAGACTATACAGTAGCCGAAGTGAATGAAATAGTTGATGTTGGTGGTATTGAACCTGAATGCGTAGGTACACCAAGTGTATTTGTACAAGCCGTTGTACAAGGATATTCATTTGATGAACATAAACAAGTATATACTGATTTGTGGGTTCGTTCTAATCAATTAAAATAATTGATTGTTTATAAATCAAAGGAGGTAATTAGTATGGAAGCAAGAGAAATAATTGCTCGGAGGGCAGCTAAGGAACTAAGTAATGATCAAGTAGTGAATTTAGGGTTTGGAATGCCTACAGCAGTTGCCAATTATTTAGCTGAGGGTGTGGAAGTAATATTGCAATCCGAAAACGGTTGCTTAATGTTTGGCCCTACGCCAAAACTAGGCAAGGAAGATCCGGATATCGCAAACTCTGGTGGTCAACCTATTAGCTTACTAGCCGGAGCTGCGGTTTTTGATTTGGCTACATCATTTTGCATTATTCGTGGAGGGCATGTTGACGCCACAGTACTGGGCGCACTTGAAGTAGATCAAGAGGGTAGCATTGCAAACTGGGCTATGCCACTTGCTCCAGGAAAATTTGCACCAGGCATGGGGGGGGCTATGGATTTAGTAAATGGTGCTCGCAAAGTTATTGCTACATTGAAACATTCTAGTAAGAGTGGATCTAAGATACTAAAAAAATGCCTTCTTCCAATTACAGGTAAAGGCGTAGTCGATGTTATCGTTACTGAAAAAGCAGTATTTGAGGTAACGCCCACTGGACTGGTACTTACTGAAATATTTGAAGGCCTAAATGTTGAGGATATTCGTAGTATTACAGAAGCTGACTTTACAGTTTCTGATAAGGTAGCTGTATATCAGTTATAGATGTTTGTTTTTAAAATTGTTTATACACTAGAATTAAATCATCTTCTGCGAAGCTGCTCATCTTCTAAAATAAAACTCCCACTTTTATAAGTAGGAGTTTTGTTTTATTAAAAAATACTTGGGTATTTTCATATTTTTCTCTTGAATTTTATCTTAATGGCTTAAATCCTTTTAATCGTAAAGCATTTGTTAATACTGAAACTGAACTAAAGCTCATTGCAAGTGCTGCAATAATAGGATTTAGAAGTGGACCTCCAAATAAATGCAGTACTCCCATCGCAACTGGGATTCCTAATGCATTGTAACCAAAAGCCCAGAATAAATTTTCCTTTATATTTGTTATAGTTTTCTTACTTAACTGTAGCGCTGTAGCTACATCCATTAAATCACTTCTCATAAGTACTATATCTGCGGATTCCATTGCAACGTCTGTACCTGATCCTATAGCTATACCAATATCAGCCTGTGCAAGTGCAGGAGCATCGTTTATTCCATCTCCAACCATAGCAACCTTTTTACCTTCTGATTGAAGCTTTTTAACTTCATTTGCTTTATCCTCAGGCAGAACTTCGGCGTATATTCTATCAATGCCAACTTGCCTTCCAATAGCTGCTGCAGTCCTTTTATTATCACCAGTTATCATTGCAACTTCTATTCCCATACTATGGAGTCTCTCTATAGCTTTTTTGCTATTTTCTTTAACAGTGTCAGCAACTGCAATGATTCCACTTAACTTATTTTCTATGGCAACATACATTGGAGTCTTGCCTTCTTCAGCTAGTTTGTTTGAAACATCTTCTAATTTTCCTAAAGAAATTTCACTTTCTATCATAAGTTTTCTGTTTCCTAGTATTATTTTATTACCATCTATACTAACTTCTATTCCATAGCCAGGTATAGCTTTAAAGCTTTCTACTTTTTTAAATTCTAATAATTTTTCTTCTGCATCTTTAACTATAGCCTCACCTAGTGGATGTTCAGATCCTTTTTCAGCAGAGGCTGCTATTTGAAGCAAGAATTCCGCGGAAGTACCCTCCACCGTAACTATATCAGTTACCTTTGGTTTTCCTTGCGTAAGTGTTCCAGTCTTATCAAATACTATAGTTTGAATTTTATGTGCAGTTTCGAGTGCTGTACCACTTTTTATAAGTACTCCATACTCTGCACCTTTTCCTGTTCCAACCATTATTGCTGTAGGTGTTGCAAGGCCCAGAGCACAAGGGCACGCTATTACAAGCACCGAAATGAATATTGTTAGAGAAAACACTGCCGTTTCTCCAGATAAAAACCAAGCTAATGACGAAACTAGAGCAAGTCCTATAACCACAGGCACAAAGTAACCTGATATAACATCTGCCATTGCAGCTATTGGAGCTTTTGAGCCTTGAGCATTTTCAACTAAGGTTATTATTTGTGATAGTGCCGTATCCTTACCAACTTTAGTTGCTTTATATTTAATAGATCCATTTTTATTTATACTTGCACCAATTATATTATGTCCAATACTTTTTTCAACTGGTATACTCTCACCTGTAAGCATTGACTCATCTACTGATGTAGTTCCGTCTATTACCTCGCCATCCACAGGCATTTTCTCGCCAGGCCTCACTACTACTATATCTCCAACTTCTACTTCATCAATTGGAATCACTATTTCTTTATTACCGCGAATTATCATTGCAGTTTTTGGAGCAAGCCCCATAAGCTTTTTAATTGCCTCGGAGGTTTTCCCCTTAGTTACTGATTCTAAATACTTCCCAAGAGTTATAAGTGTCAAAATTACTCCTGCTGACTCAAAATACATTTCATAATCCATATTTCCCATAATCGTTATTTCAAATACAGCAAATAAACTATATAAAAATGCCGCAGAGGTTCCAATAGATATAAGTGAATCCATATTTGGACTTAATCTAAATAATGATTTGAAGCCAACTATAAAATATTTTTTACCTGTATACATTATTGGTAGAACAAGTATCAATTGTAAAATAGCATAAGTCTCCATATGCATCATCGGGTTAATAGCTTCAGGTAATGTAATAATCATAGGTAGCATTGCAACTAGTAACAATGGAACTCCAAATATTGCAGACATTAAAAATCTATTCCATAAAGACTTTATCTCTTTTTCTTTTTTTTCTTTATCAGCGTCTACATTACTTTCATCCTCTAGAGCCTTATATCCTGATTTTTCGATTGCCTTCTTTATATCTACTGTCCTTACTAATGATGGTTCAAAAGAAATAGTTAATTTTTCTGTGGCAAAGTTTACATTTGATTCCACAACTCCATTAATTTTTCTAGTTATTCTTTCTATATTCTTAGCGCAGGCCGAACAAGTCATTCCTTCTATCTTTAAGGTTTTATTAGTTGTTTGCACTACTATTTTGTACCCAGCTTTTTCAACTGCTCTTTGTATATCTAATAATTTAATTTTTGACTCTTCATAGTTTATATTTAATTTTTCTGTAGCAAAGTTTACACTTGCATCGTAAACCCCTGGTAATTTTTTTGAAACCCTTTCTATAGTCTTAGCACATGCTGAACAGGTCATTCCTTCAATTTTCAATGATTTTGTTTCCAATTTATATTGCCTCCTATAACTTTATTATTTATCCATAATCTTTGAGAGTAAATCAATTATCTCTTCAATCTTCTCATCCCCATTATCACTAAGTACAGCATCCTTAACACAATGACTTAAATGCTGTTTTAATATTAATAAATTAGCTTTCTTTAAAAGAGATTGAGCTGCAATTATTTGGTTAGATATATCTACACAATATCTTCCGCCTTCTAACATCTTTATAATCCCTTCAATTTGTCCTTTTGAAGTTTTCAACGATTGTAATGCCCTTACTTTTTCTTGATTCATTTAAACATCTCCTTACCCCCCCCATAGGGGGTGCTATCTAGTTGTATTGTACACCATAAATTATATAATATAAACATAATTTATAACTAATTGATCATTAATATCATAATTTTGTTGGCATTTTTAATATTTAAACAGCTCTTTTTCATTTCTATAACCACATAATACCTAATTATTATGTAGATTTTATGAAGAACCCTATTTTAAAAATCTATTTTACATAAGCACATAAAATCTCCACATCTTTTTAGTATAATGTTTATAGTTATGATTTTTTTCATAGAAAGGAATTTTTATTATTTCGTATTTTACGTTCAAGCTCAATGACCTATTTGATTTATTAACTCATTTTTTAATACTAAATTGGAGGTGTTTACTTTTGAATGACATATCAATATTACTAGCTTTCTCTGCAGGTCTTCTATCATTTTTATCTCCTTGCGTCCTTCCACTGGTTCCTGCATATATAAGCTATTTAACTGGTTCTTCCATAGAAGAATTAAAGGATGGCAAAGCTAAACTTTCTGTTTTATATAAATCCTTTGGATTTGTATTAGGCTTTTCTATTATTTTTATTTTAATGGGAGTTTCTATAACATCCCTTGGTAAATTACTAATTACCCATAAAAATTTGTTTAGAAAAGTAGGAGGAACTATTATTGTTGTTTTTGGTCTTCATACTATTGGATTATTTAAAATAAAATTGTTTTATCGTGAGAAAAGATTTTTATATTTCGATAAAATCAAGGGTCCTTTTAGCTCAGTGATAATGGGAATGGCTTTTGCCACAGGTTGGACACCTTGCATTGGTCCTATATTATCTTCAATACTCATCTATGCTACAAGTATGAACTCTATAGGTAAAGGGGTTTTACTTTTGATAATGTATTCCCTAGGACTTGCTGTTCCATTTATTTTAACTGCCATGGCCATAGGAAGCTTTACTAAACAATTTAGAAAATTTTCAATATATCTTCCTATAATCTCTATAATAAGTGGCGTTTTAATGATAATAATGGGGGTTATGATTTTCACAAACAAATTAGCCATATTAAGTCAATATATGAATTTTATTAATTTTTAGTTAAAGGAGATAATTAATATGAAAAAATTACTAATAGTACTTGTAGCTGCTATCATTGTAGGTGTCTCTGTCCATACTTTAAACACCTACAATGCATCAAGTTCTAACTCTAACTTATCTGTGGAAAATACAGACAAAAGTAGTCCCAATCAAAATAATGCTCCTACTAAGCCCATTGGAATAAATCCTAAGGCTTCTAAAACCAAGGCTACGGATTTCAAATTAAAGGATCTAGAGGGTAAGGAATTATCTTTAAGTGACTTAAAAGGTAAAAAGGTTTTTCTTAATTTTTGGGCAACTTGGTGTCCACCTTGCAGATCAGAAATGCCTGAAATCGAAAAATTATATCAAGAAACAAAAGATAGCGACTTGGTTATAGTAGCTATAGAAATTGGTGAACCTTTAGATACTGTTAAATCCTTTATTGATAGTAATAATTATAATTTTAAAGTTCTTTCAGACCCTGATCAGATTGTTGCCGCCCAATATAATATAGCATCAATTCCTACTTCATATTTCATTGATGTAGACGGGAATATCATTTCTAAACACTATGGTGCTATGAATATTGATCAGATGAAAGAATATATTAAAACTCTAGATAAATAATCTAACTTAACATTAAATCCAGATAAGTAACTTATCTGGGTTTAATTATTTTTTAAAACCTATCAGCTATATATCTTTATTTTTATCTTTATAAAATCTACACATCTTTTTTATATAATTTAAATAATACGTTTCTATTCATAGAATTAAAATCACAATCTTATTTTTTATGAAACTTTAACGACATTTCAGAAGGAAAGTCCCCTTCTGAAGTCGTTAATGCAGCTTCGCAGACGATGATTTAAGGATAAATATTCATTGAATACAACATTAAATATTATATTAAGAACTTTTAGGAGGTAATAATGTGAGCATTAAAAAGGAAAAAATAAAAGTCTTCGATATGACGTGTACATCATGTGAATCAAAAGTAGAAAGAGCCGTTACAAAATTATATGGTGTGAAAAAAGCTCTAGCAAGCTTTAGTAGTCAATCTGTAACAATAGAATACGATACAGACCTGTGTAATTCTGAAGAAATTAGAACTGCCATAAAAGCAGCTGGTTATAGCATAGAAGGTTCAAATAACCACAAAATAGTAGGTATATTTATAATTGTAGCGACAATTATATTGATCGGAAATTCATCAGGTGGAATTGACATGACCTCTAGACTCAATGGCGCTACATATTTTGTTCTATTCATTGTTGGAGTCCTTACTTCAATACATTGTGTAGGAATGTGTGGTGGAATAATGCTATCCCAAAGTATAAATAAAGATAGCAAAAGTAAATTCGATTCCATCAAACCTGCACTTCTATATAATGCAGGTAGAGTTATAGCATATACAGTAATTGGTGGGATAGTAGGTGCTCTAGGTTCCGTGCTTTCACTCTCTCTATCCGCAAAGGCTGGGCTCCAAATATTTGCCGGTGTCTTTATGATAATAATGGGACTTAATATGAGTGGATATAGCCTATTTAGAAGGTTTAACATAAAGCTTCCGAGGCCTGCTTGCTCAGTTAAGAAGAAACCAAAAACTCCTTTTTTAGTTGGTGTTTTAAATGGACTTATGCCCTGTGGGCCCCTTCAGACAATGCAACTATATGCTTTAGGAACTGGAAGTGCTTTTAATGGAGCCTTATCTATGTTAATATTTTCTCTCGGTACAGTACCTTTAATGTTAACATTTGGCGCATTATCAGGTCTCCTTACTAAAGGATATACAAAAACCCTTTTAAAATTTAGTGGAATACTAGTTGTAGTTTTAGGTATTGTAATGGGAAGTAGAGGACTAGCTTTAGCTGGTGTAAATGTGCCTTCTACATCTTCATTAGCTTCTAGTTTATCTGGTAATAACCCATTGGAATCAGCTACCCCAGCTGCTAAGGCAACTATAGAGAATGGAGTTCAGGTAGTTAAGATGACCGCAGACGGTGCAGGTTATACACCAAATGGTTTATATATACAGAAAAATATGCCTGTAAAATGGATAATTGATGGTAAATCATTAAATTCCTGTAACCGCCAAATAATTATTCCATCCTTAAACATTCAGAAAAATTTGAAGCCCGGTGAAAATGTTATTGAATTTACACCAAAGGATAAAGATATAAACTTCAGTTGTGGAATGGGCATGATTAGAGGCGTGTTTAAGGTAGTTGATAATGTTGAAACGGTAGACACTTCAAAACCTGATCCTTCTGTGCCAGCTCCATCCAGTGGAATGCCTGGTTGTAATATGGGTAGCGCACCTGCTACACCTGAAAAACCAAGTGTTTATGGTACGGATTTGAGTAAAGTTGAAACCAGTAGATTGATCCAAAAAGCTGTGATTTCAGGAAGCAATCAGGCTCTTTCAATTAAAGGTACAGGATATGAATTTGAACCCTTGATTGTAGTTGCGGCTAAAAATGTTAATACCATTTTAAGCTTTGATTTATTTGGATTTGACAATCCAGATGGAACCTTTGAAATTGCTGCAACAGACACTGGCAACAACATAACTACTTTTAAAGGTAAAAAAGGAACTGTTAAAGTAGATACCACCTTTAGTAGAAGCGGTATCTATTCGATTATAAAAGATGGCAGTATTGTAGGTGGCGTGGTTATTGTAGATGATTTAAAAAATACAGATTTATAAACGATTAGAAAAGATTATATCGGTGGTTAATTTTTATGATATACATTAACTAATTCATCATTACTATAATTATAACTAAAACTTTTTCCTTTAAGTTAGCAACATAAAGGAAAAAGTTTTTATGTATTCATAGGTAATTTCAATATATTCAGTGTCGAAAGTTCTTTATCTCTGTGCCTTCCTGATGATTCTTTCCTCATATCTCTTAACCCAAGGATACCCTCTTTTTTATATGCCCTACGCCATCGATTTGCTGATGAGTCAATACATTTCTTTCCAATAATCCAAATCAAAATCATGGTCTTTAAATATTAATCTTGGAAACAAACTTATGTGTTTATCGTGTGCCATCACCCTTACGGTACTTCTCTTCATCTTATTGTGAAGAACTCTAATACAGTTGTTTTTATACAATTGAAGGATAATATTATCTTAATGTAGAATTACAATAATGGTATATTCTATAGAAATTTATAAAAATTAATAAAATAGCTTAAGTATTTGCATAATTTGTAACAGGTAGAGGTGCTTTTATGGAAAATTGGATTATATTAAATAAATTAATTTTACTAATTTATGTGAGTAGTCTGCTAGTAAAGGGCAATTTCGATTATCCTTGCAGCAACTATATAGTTATTATATCATTACTTTTTTATGTGATTATTAATGTAAGTAAATCATTGATTTCAAATAATAAATGCAAACTCATATTTTTAAGCATATCAATTCTTGAGCTTTTGATTTGCAATTTTTTTGTCACTCCTATATTTTTTATATTGTTACCACTAAATCTTTTCGAAATATTTGTTGGTAAAATAAAACTCATATTTATTTTGTTTGTTTTACTAATATCTATTTTTATTATTAATAAACATTTTATAGTATGCGAATACTCATTCGCTTCCTTGTTTAGTCTCGTAGCATACTATTTTATTTTAATCATTGAAAATAAAATGAAAAAACTTACTATTAAAAATGATGAGCTTAAAGAGAAAAACTATAGATTATTGATGAGTTTAAATAATCAAATGGAATACAAAAACCAAATAATATATACTTCACAGTTGCAAGAGAGAAATAACATTGCTCAGGAAATACATGATAAATTAGGCCATAGTATCTCAGGAAGTTTAATGCAACTAGAGGCTGCGAAACTTATTATGGACAAGGATAGTAATCAAAGCAAAGCTATTATTCAAACTACAATAAATGTACTTAGAGATGGAATGGATAGTATACGATATACATTGAAGAACATTAAACCTGAAGCAGAACAGTTAGGTATAAACAAAATAAAGCTACTTGTAGATGAGTTTAACAATAAAACTAAAATCAATGCAAATTTATATTACAGCAATAATTTGGATAGGATTTCCTATATTGAATGGAAGGTTATATGCGACAATATAAAAGAAACTTTTACCAATATAATTAAATATTCTGAAGCTAAGAATGTCAAAGTAAATGTGGAAGTGCTTAATACTTTACTTAAAGTAGAAATAAAGGATGATGGCATAGGGTGCATCATCATAAAAAAAGATCTTGGCCTATCAGGAATAGAAGAAAGAACTATGAATTTAAATGGAAAAGTTATTTTAGATGGTTCTAGTGGGTTTTCAGTAATTATTTTACTTCCTATTTAGGAATAATTCAAATTTAGTAAAAGGGTGGTGCCGAATTGCCAATTAAGATTTTGATTGCTGATGATGATTCACTTATTCGAGAAGGTCTAAAAATAATAATTGGTTTAGACGAAGAATTTATTGTGATGGCTTGTGTAGAAAATGGATTCGATGCAATAGAATATTGTTTAAACAACTCCGTAGATGTTGCACTTTTGGATATAAGAATGCCAGTATTAAATGGCGTGGAGGCCATAAAGGAAATCTCTATAAAGACTTCAACAAAATGCCTCATTCTGACTACCTTTGATGAAGACGAATATATAAATGCAGCGATTCGTTATGGAGCAAAGGGATATATTCTTAAAAATAATACTCCAGATAAGATTAAAGCTGCAATAAAAGTAGTATACAGTGGGAATATTGTTATGCAGGAAGGCATAATTGATAAAGTGTTAAAAAAAATAGATAACAATAATAGTAGTAAATTAAATAGGGATTTGTTTACTGGGAGAGAGCTAGAGATAATTCAGGCAATAGCTGATGGATTATCCAATAGAAAGATTTCGGCAAGATTGTTTATATCAGAGGGTACTGTGAAAAACTACATTACTTCAATTTTAAGTAAAACAGGCCTCGAACATAGAACACAGATTGCTATTTATTATTTAAAAGGTGGTAATAAATAGAATGTGACCTTTGTCATGTTGTAAAAGTGACTTTCTGCACTCACAGTAGAAGTCTTTTTTTTATATAATAAAAGCATAGAAATTACCAAAAATAAAAAAGTTTTAGGGGGTATTATTTTGGATATTGTTAAAATAAAAGGATTAACTAAAAAATTTGGAGACTTTACTGCAGTTGATAATATCGATTTTTCCATTAAAGAGGGAGAAATTTATGGCTTACTTGGGCCTAATGGAGCAGGTAAGAGTACCATTATAAATATGATTTGTGGGTTAATTACAACGACAAAAGGTTCTATTGAAATACTTGGAAAAGATAATCAGAAAAATTCGAATAATGCAAAGAGAAACATTGGTGTAGTTCCTCAAGACATAGCAGTATACGAAGATTTAACTTGCCTCGAAAACGTAAAGTTTTTTGCAAGTCTCTATGGTCTTAAAGGGGAAGAATTAAAAAAGAAAGCCTTCGATGCTCTAGAATTTGTTGGTCTTAGTGATAAAGCTAAGAGTATGCCAGCTAGTTTCTCTGGAGGAATGAAAAGAAGATTAAATATAGCATGCGCAATTGCCCATACCCCTAAGCTTTTAATAATGGATGAGCCTACAGTAGGTATCGATCCACAATCAAGAAATCATATACTTGACTCTGTGAAGAAATTAAATGAAAGAGGATGTACCATTATTTATACAACTCATTACATGGAAGAAGTAGAAGCAATCTCAACGATGATAAGTATTATTGATCATGGGAAGGTTATTGTAACAGGTACCAAGGAAGAACTCAAAGCTATTGTTACAGATAAAAATACTGTTGAGGTTACGGTTATCGATGGTACGGTAATTAATGAAGAACAATTAAAGGAACTAAAGGGAGTTACGAATGTCCTCATTAATGAAAACAAAGTTAAAATTGACAGTTTAAAGGAAATTAACAATTTAGATAAGATAATTTTATATTTCACGGATAATGGAATTCCAATTGAAAATATTGAGAACAAAGTACCAGATCTTGAAACTGTATTTTTAACACTTACCGGTAGAAAATTAAGGGATTAGAGGTGAAAAAATGAACATTATTTCTATAATTATAAAGGAAGTAAAACATACTTTCCGAGATAGAAAATCAATGGCAATGATGATATTATTTCCAATAGCGCTAATAGTTGTGATTAGTGCAGCATTTAAATCAGAGTTTACTAACACTATTGATATTGGTACACCTAAAGTTTTATATAGCATTGAAGCTACAGGTGTTGTTTCGGATAATTTTAAAACTAGTTTTATTGAAAAAGGTAAAGATTTTAAAATAGAATTTACAAAAACTAAGGATATGGATTCTGCTAAGAAAAAATTAATTTCTAAAGAGTACGATGCAATCATAGAAATGAAAAGTAATAATAAGATAGAATTTTACAAGAGCAATGTAGAAAGCCTTAAGGCTGGTGTGGTTGAAACTATTCTATCTACCTATGTACAAGAATTTAATGTAATTGTAGATATTAGCAAAGTAAATCCACATATAATAAATAGTTTGCTAAGTGATAGCAATGACAACTATTCTACAATTAATTCTCTTAATAAAGCAATCCAGCCCTCCTCTTTAGATTATTATACAATTGCAGAAATAGCTCTAATAATTATGTATTCAGGAATGACAGGTCTCTTTGGAATTGCAAGTGAGAAAAATTTAAAAACTAGAGATAGGATTTTGATAAGTCCTGTTAAAAAATATGAGTTTCTTATTGGAAAAACAATAGGTGGAGTTATAGGTACAATTATTCAGATTGCTATTGTTATTTTGTTTAGTAAATATGTGCTTCATGCAAATTGGGGGAATGATATTTTTACTGTATTACTAATATTTACATCTCAAATAATCATGGCAATAAGCATAGGTGTTGGGCTTGGATTTATTTTCAAAAATGAAAATGTGGCAAATGGAGTTTTAAATTTTATAATACCGGTAATGGTATTCCTTGGAGGAAGTTATATGCCTGTAGATGGTTTTGGAAGCAAAACTTTTCAATCAATAACCTATTTATCACCTGTAAGATGGGTTAATAGATCTATATTTGACGTGGTTTATAATAATAATAATTACAGCAAGGTTTCCACAGCAATTTTGATTAATATAGGCGTAGCTGTAATATTTCTTGCTATATCTTCCTTGTTGTTTAGAAAGGAGAATGCATAATATGAGAAATTTATTTTTGCTTGCACTTAATACATTAAAAATCACTTTTAGAAAGAAGTCTAATATTATAGTATACTTAATTCTTCCAGTTGTAATTGTTATATTTGTTATGTCCGTTTATTCCTCAATGGATTCAAAGATTAAAGTAGGAATAAACAATAAAGCTGCAAACGGAGTAATAGCTAAAGATTTTGTTGCTGCTTTAAATAAACAGGATAAATTTAAAATTCAAGAAATTAAAGATGAAGAAATAAATAATTTAGTTGCAGAAGGTAAGGTTGATTGTGTAATTACAATACCTGCAAACTTTGATGAAAGTGTTCATAATGGAGCAATAAGTAAAATACAGATTACTGCAATTAAAGGGCAAGAAGTTACGACTTGGGTTCAAAACTATGTAAATTATTATGTTAAAAGTCTCATGATGCTAGGAAAAGCATCAGGTGGGGATAACGTTATATTTAATAAACTTTATGAAGGATTTAAGATTCAAACTCTTACTCTTCATAAAAATGTAGTTAAAGATGAATCCCTTGATAAATTAAAAACTGTTCAAAGTATAGGATTTTTAATAATGTTTATGCTTCAAGGCGCAACTACCACTTCAGGGCTTATTTTAAAGGAGAAGAAAGAGAAAACCTACTTTAGAATATTTACGACTCCTGTAAACAGTAGAATATATATTGGGGCCAATATAATGGCTAATATGTGTATAATGGTAGCACAATCAATTTTAGTAATATTTTTTTCTAAGTATATTTTAAAACTGACTACTGGAGTACCTGATTTGCAGCTACTTGCAATACTCACTTTATTTGGATTTGTTTGTGTAACACTAGGTATTCTATTAGTTGCTTTTTCAAAGACAACAAATCAAGTAGGGGTGATGGCTACCTTAATAATAACGCCGACATGTATGCTTTCAGGGTGTTTTTGGCCAATTGAGCTTATGTCTAAAACTATGCAGCAGATAGCCAATTTTTTACCACAAACTTGGGCATTAGAGGCTATTAGGCAGCTCCAAAACGGTAAAACCTTTTTAGAAATTATGCCATTACTTGGAATACTTGTAGCCTTCGCATTAGCATTTTTCCTAATTGGTATGTATAAGATGAAAAGCAATGAAAGCGTTAAAAGTTTTATATGAAAGGAGCCAACAATTGTTGGCTCCTTTCATATTAATCAGAAATTAGTTATTTCATTTCAATATATCCCATTGTTCCAACTTCTGTTTACTAACCATTTCATTATATAAATACATTAGAATTAATCACTTAATTTATCTATCTTTTCTACTAAAGTAGTTTTTTTTCATTAGAATCACTCTTTAACCCTTGATAGAAAACTGCTGTGGATGTCTGTATATACGGTTCAAGCCATATGAACCCTATTCCTAAAGTGACTAAACATAATATAAACCACCCTGCAAAGCTTAGATACAGACAAAATAATTTCCCTTTATATCCATTCATCATCTCTTTGCTACGGTTTATAGCCTCCAAAGAGGTTAATTCGGGATTATCGATTAGTATATAGTATGCCATAGAATAACTAAAACTAGCGATTATTCCCGGTATTATAAGCAATAAAGTCCATAACAATATAAATATACCCATTAATAAGTTCAACAAAAATGTCTTCCCAAAATACTTAAACCCCATAAAAACGTCCTCGATTTTAGCATTAGTCTTTCGTATTAAATTTAGAAAAAACATTGAAGCGCCAAAAGTTATGGGTCCTCCGATAATCAGTACTATAACTCCCCATATATTTTGAATTCTACCATCACTAATTGTAGTGCTATATTTAAATATTTCATGTATAGGATTATTAATAACCCAATTTACCCTTTCTTTAATATCCGGTCCCTGTATAAACATTTCTGTGAAAATCCAGGCTAATACACAAACTATTATAGCTACAATCCAATTACCTGATAAATCCTCCCTTGCTTCTTGCCGTATTTCCTTATTACTTTTTGATTTTAAGTCATAACCATCCATATAAATCCCCCTTGTGTTGCTTTGGTTTTATTAATTACTTAAAATTGGTACACTATATATAATATGCTTATTACCGCATTTTTAAACCAAGTAAAATAAATACCCGTGGTAGTAGGAGATTACTTAACGTTAGCTCCTATCTATTAATTTGCTATTTCATAGATAGCTGCCGTCATTACCTGAACATTTTTTATTAGTAAATCTATTTCTATATATCCAACTTCCTTCTCTTGCAATATTTTTTCATCCAATGTCATAAATCACCCCTCAAATTTGAAATATAGAATAAAACAAAACCCAGTAACCACATTCACTGGGTTTTATTTACGAAAATGTTTTATATCTGTATTAACAAAACAGTAAGATAAAATCAATTGTTCTCTTTCTTATATACTATGCCAAAAGTACGCAAAGTTAATTTTCAACAATTGAGAATTAACTATGGATTATTTAAATGTCGTTAAATCATCACCTGCGGTGTTGCAATCTTAACGACTTCAGAAGGAAATTTAAACTCCCACTGAAGTTTTCTCTTTGTTATAGTCTGATACCCCCTCTTATAGAAGAGGTAGACTTTCCTTTTGAAATGTCGTTAAAACAATCTAAGTAAAACGCTAGCAATTATAAGAATAAGTGCCCCTCCTAAGCGTGATGAAATAGCAGCAAAGGGCATCAGTTTCATTCTTTTAGCTGCAGTTAATACGGCAACATCCCCTGAACCACCCATATTAGCCATACACAATCCAGCAGAAATAGAAGTTTCTACCGGGTAGAAGCCAACAAATCTAGCTACAACTCCAGACCCAATTACCGCACCAATTATAGTAATACCAACAAGTATTATATACTTAAATGTTAAAGCTGAAATAACCGCATTAAGATCAGTGTATGCAATTCCTACACCTACCAAAACAACAACCGTAAAATTTTTCATTACAAATGAGTACCACACACTACAAGCATATTCACATTTAGCAGGTAGTGCACCCGTCATTTTAACAAGAATGACAATAAGAATCATCCAGGCATAAGCATGAATAGTTGGTAAAAATTTTCCTACAATATAACCTGCAGTCAAAAATGCACCAGATAATAATATACCAATTGCATATAATTCCAAGTCATTAGATTTATCTTCTACCTCATTTTCCGCATCGAGCTTAGTCTTTGAATTAGGTATTATCAATTCTCCATTTCCTGTTAAACTCGGCTTAACTTTACCTATTTTATTTAAAATACCCGCAGCCACAATCGCAAAAGCATTACCTAAAGCTACTGCCGGAGTCATTATAGACATAATAATTTTAGGATCTTGATTAAGCGTAGCACCAAATATCTTAGCTAATGGAACAGCACCAGCACCCATTCCACCACCCATAATAGGTATTCCTATATAAAAAATAGCTTCCTTTGCGCCATACCCTAAAATAATTCCAAATAATCCTACTAATCCAAGAGCTGCTATGATTCCACCTAAAAGACATGGAAGATATCTAACAACAGCTTGCAGAAGTAATTTTCTGTTAATTCCTAAAAGGCTTCCAGCAATAAGACCACATATAAATAGATCTAAAAATCCACCACTGGTCATAAAAGCAGTAGCTGAAGTTATTACTCCCTCTGGTAAAATCTTATAGGTTGCTAAAGCAGAAGATCCAAAGATAACTACAATAGCACCACCTCCAAAATAATCTTTTACTATAGGTAGATTGTCTCCAATAAGGTAAAGAACAGTACCAATAACTAGCATTAAAGGCAATACGCTTACTATTCCAGGTGGAAGCACATCCATATATGCACCTACAAACATGACCATAGTAATAATTGCAAAATACTGAACCTTAATACCCATTATTTCAGGTGTTTTCTTTTCATTTAACATACTAACCCTCTTCTCAGCTAACATAATTATCCCCCTCTAATATTAATGATATTTAATTATTTATTCAAAACCTAACCTAGAAACAATTATTTATTGAGGCAATCAAGGAAAAAGATACCGTTTTCATGCTGATGCAAATAAAATAATGTATGAAGACCTCAAACATAGAAGAATTGCCCTACTGTAATAAAATATATTCTATTTCATTATTATAGCAACAACTTGGATATTTTTAAATATTCTGAAACTTTAAAATGTTTTGTGGTCATTAAGAAAACTTTGTATTTTTTTTAACAATTCAATTGTTAAAAAAAACTATGGTATAATTTATGTAAGTTATCCTGAAATTTGAAAGGTTTAAAAGGCGAAAAACATGAAATTGAAAACAAAAATCACAAGCTTTGTAATAGTAATTTTACTTTTGACCATTGGAAGTATATCATTGCTTTCCTTTAATCAAATGAAGATAATGCTTAAAGACCAAGCTGGACGTAACCTTTTGGATATAGCCAATTCTGTCTCCACGAGTTATATTTTACAGAATTACTTGCAAGGAACCAATGAAATTAATGAACAAACCTTAAATGATGAAATAGAAAGTATACGAAGTAAGACTAAAGTTGAATTTATAGTAGTAATGGATATGACTGGAATAAGACATTCCCATCCTACAAAAGAAAAGATAGGTGAAAAGATTCAGGGTTCAGATGAAAAACGCGTTCTCACAAATGGAGAAGAGTATGTTTCAGAAGCAACGGGCAGCTTAGGTGTCTCCCTTAGAGCATTTACACCCATATTAAAAAACGGGAAACAAATTGGAGCAGTGACTGTAGGAAGTCCTATCAATGAAGTTTATAATGAGATATATTCAAAGATAGGTAACTTTCTACCCTTTATAGTATTAGGATTGTTTTTGGGAGCAATAGCCGCAACTCTTTTGTCCTCAAATATAAAAAAAACCATCTTTGGTTTAGAACCAAAAGAAATAGCGTTAATTTTAAAAGAAAAGGAAGCTGTAATAGAAAGTGTGAAAGAAGGAATTTTAGCCGTAGATAAGAACGATAAAATCACCTTATTTAATAAAGAAGCGGGAGAGATTTTGGAACTATTAGAAGAAGATGTCGGTAAGCAAATCACAACCCTTTCTTATGGGAGTAAAATTTCTGAAGTCCTAAAAGTAGGCAAGTATTATGAAAATATAGAAATGAAAGTAAGACCAGGTCTAACAATCTTATGCAAATATAATCCCCTTAAAAATGATAAAGATGAAGTAATTGGATGGGTAATAAATTTTAGAGATTTAACAGAATTTAAAAAAATGGCAGAAGAGCTCACCGGAATAAAAAAAATGACTTGGTCACTTAGAGCACAAAATCATGAATTTATGAATAAACTTCATACTATATCCGGAATGATACAGCTGGAAGAATACGTGGAAGCTGTAAAATTCATATCACATATTGCTAAAAATCGAAATGGAATCAATAGTATCCTTACAGATCAAATTAAGAATGTATCTATTGCGGCATTGCTATTCTCAAAATATAATAAAGCAGAGGAATCTAGAATAGTATTTGAAATTGCAGCAGATTGTCAATTAAATGAATTGCCACAATATATGAATGAAGATGAATTAGGGTCTATCATTGGAAATTTGATTGAAAATTCTTTTGAGGAAGTAAGCATAGATGGAAGCGGAACCGTACACTTTAAAATTTTTGAGGCAGATGATCATTTGAAAATTCAAATAAACGACAATGGTCCTGGAATTTCATGTGAAATAAAAAATACAATATATGAAATTGGGGCCACTACGAAAATCGGTCAGCGTGGAATTGGTATGTATATTGTTAAAAAAATTATTGATGATATGCATGGGAAAATTGAATTTAGTGTAGAAAACGGAACCTGGTGGGATATAAGTATACCGATGAAAAGGAGTTGAAATCAATGATTAAAGTAATGATTATCGAAGATGACCCTATGGTACGTGATATCAACACAAAGTTTTTGCAAAAAGTGGAAGGCTTTCAGTTAACTAAGGCCGTCAGTAATCTTACCCAGGCGCAGAGATTTATAGAAAAACAAAAACCAGATTTAATTTTACTTGATATCTATCTTCCTAAGGAAAATGGAATTGACTTTTTAAAGTTACTTCGAGCCAAAGAAATAGAAGTGGATGTTATTTTGATTACTGCAGATAAAACCATTAATAGGGTTCAAGAGGCTTTTCGCTATGGGGCCAGAGATTATTTAATTAAACCTTTCACCTTGGAGAGGTTTAAAGAATCTTTACTTAAATTTAAAGATAGATATTATCATTTTAAAAAAGCAAATGAAATTGAGCAAAGCGAATTGGACAAGTATATTTTAAGTAGCAAAGATTTAGTGGAAGAAGAAAATAATAGGAATCTAGATTTAACAAAGGGATTAAATAAGTATACATATAAAACAATATGGCAACAAGTTCAGCAAATAGGAGAAATATATACTACACCAGAAGAACTAGGAGAAATATTAGGAATTGCAAGGGTAACTTGCAGAAAATATTTAGACTATATGAATAAAGAAGGAAAAGTACACATGTTAATTGAGTATGGTAAGGTAGGAAGACCGCAGCATAAGTATAGGATAAACCCTACCGCTTAGCTGCCTTTTTTTCATTTCATCTTATAAACCCTTAGTCACTATACTTAATATGGATTTATAGAATTATACTGTATAATAGTTCTTGATTCGACTATATACGTATAGAATATTGCGAATCTTAACTATTATAATTGAAGGTTTTACCCATGATAAGTATGCTAATGAAAGACTCTGAAACCAAAATTAAAAATACTCTAGAAGATTTAATTCCAATACAAAGTGATACAGGAACACCCCTTGAGAAAGACATTGAAAAGTACCTCCATGATTGATTACAAAATTAAGACTATTTTAATTGATTCAGAACCACACCAGAAAACGGGAAATAATGAAGGTGTTTTAAGTTGATCAAGCTCTCCATTTTTTTCTACTTACTGATATAAATTAAATCGCTTTGTTATAATATTGGACTTTAACTTATAGAGGTGGGAGACTTCCCCTCTGAAATGCCGTTAAACAAGTAAACTATTATTCCACTGCATATGAGCCCTAAAAGTACGCCCCCTAAAACATCTGTAGGATAATGAACATATAAATATAATCTTGAAAAAGCTATTAAAGCAGCTAAACTAAAAATCTCAAGTGCATAATTTTTAAAATATTTTGCTAATACACCTGCAACCGCAAATGAAGACGTAGTGTGCCCTGAAGGAAATGAATAGGATAAAGGCTTTACAATTAAAAGGTCAACTGCTGGTATATCTACTGATGGTCTTATACGTTGAACTACGTTTTTTAATATTACTTCTCCTAAAATTGCGCTTAGCAATAACGCTAATAAAGCCATGAAACCTATTTTCCTATATTTTTTGTTAACCATCAATGCAATTGCCATTATAATCCATATAGCTCCATTATCACCTAGTGATGTAATAGCGACCATTACTTTATCCATAATAGTTCCATGCATATTGCCTTTTATATACAATAATATGGAACTATCAAATTTCTGCATTAAAGATATTATTTTCATCATTTTCAGCATTTCTCCTTGTTTTTCTATTTTCTTTTATGAACGCTATAACTAATTTCGAATAATTCATTTCTGAAATACCAGCTACAAAAGGTGCGAACGTCCTAATTATGGGAATAAATCTTGCTAAAATTATTGTCATTAAACCTACTATTGTTTTGACATCTTCCACCAAAAGAATTTTAAAATCCTTCAAATTACCACTTTCCTTCCATTATATAATAGCGAGCTATATAATACTAATATACATCCTTTTACCAATCTTGGCCATAGCCACCATTATCTTTTGTATCACTCTTCTTGCCTTCGCTTTTAAGTTTTTCATCATTTGCTCTTAATATTACACAGTTATCCCAATCTGTCTTAGGGTTTCGTTTTATATATATATGTCACCTCAATAAATCACTTTTATATGCATCTAACTTATTAACATTTTCATACTAATATTTCACATCTCAGTTACAATTATACACGTACAACTCTTATTTCCTTTACAGAAAGAAGAAAATAAGCTAGCCGCTAGAGGAACCAGTAGTATAGAACCACCAGCTACTCCTGAAGTACCACAAGCGCTTACAGCCTCAAGTATGCTGAGAATAAATGCAGTAAACACACTACAAAACAACACACACCCATTTTAGGTGTCCTACTAGCCGACTAGTTCTTCTCTTAGTATAAATAATTGCAGTAAACACGACATAAAAATATAAACGCTTTGCCCATGTATGGAGCAAAGCGTTTTAAAAATTCTCTATTTTTTAAACTTCTATTTTATATAAAAAACAATAGATTCATATGGTCTTAAAGTTAATTCATTGATGTTATTTATTGTATCTTTATAGTTAGATATCAAAATAGTTGATTTCCCTTTAAGCAATAAATCTTCTGGTAAATTAAAAGTAGTTTCTTTCCCATAAAAATTATTTATAACTAAAATTTTCTCAGCCTTCCATGAACGCATATAAGCGAATATCTGAGAATCATCCTTTATTATAATCTTGAAATCACCATAAGCAATTACATCATATTCTTTTCTAAGTTGTATAAGTTTCTTATAGTGATAAAAAATAGAATCTTCATCCTTCAAAGCCTTCTGGGCATTTATTTCTTTGTAATTGTTACATATTGATATATGTGGCGAGCCTGTTGTAAAACCAGCATTCATATTATCATTCCATTGCACCGGAGTACGCGCGTTATCTCTTGATTTTGATTGCAATATTTTAATTATTTCTTTATCATCTATACCTTTCTCTTTTAAGATATTGTAATAATTAATTGACTCTACATCTTTATATAATTCAATTTTATCAAAGTATGGGTTTGTCATGCCCAGCTCTTCCCCTTGATAAATATAAGGTGTTCCTCTTAATAAATGCACTGTTGTTGCCAGCATTTTTGCAGATTTACTATGGTATTTTTTATCATCTCCAAAGCGAGACACAATACGTGGCTGATCATGATTACACCAAAACAAAGCATTCCATCCATTACTTTCCTCAATTCCAACCTGCCACTCAGCAAGAATCTGTTTTAACTTTTTAAAATCAAAATCCATTAAACTCCACTTATCGCCATTTTTATAATCAACTTTAAGATGGTGAAAATTAAATACCATTGATAGTTCTTTTTCATGCGGATTTGAATATTTGATACAATTTTCTATAGTCGTGGATGACATTTCTCCAACTGTAATAATATCTTCGTATTTTCCAAATGTTTCTTTGTTAAGCTGCTTTAAATATTCGTGAATTTTAGGACCATCTGTATAAAAACGGCGACCATCACCTTTATAATCATCTTCATATTTTTCTGGTTTCGAAATTAAATTAATCACATCAAATCGAAACCCATTTACTCCTTTTTCCATCCAAAAATTAACCACATCAAACACTTCTTGTTTTAACTCTTCATTTTTCCAATTAAGATCTGCTTGAGTTTTATCAAACAAATGCAAATAATACTCATCAAATTCTCTTACATATTCCCAAGCCGTACCACCAAACTTTGAAACCCAATTTGTTGGCTCATTTCCATTCTTAGGTTCTTTGAATATATAGTAATTTTTATACTTTTCATCACCATTCATTGCCTTTTTAAACCATTCATGCTCTGTAGACGTATGGTTAAATACCATATCTAACATAATGTCGATTCCTAATTTTTTAGCTTCTAAAACCATCTCCTCAAAATCTTCCATAGTACCAAAACTACTATCAATACTACAATAATCTGCTACATCATACCCATTGTCTATTTGGGGAGAACTATAAAATGGAGTTATCCATATATAGTCCACTCCTAAGACTTTTAAATAATTTAATTTTTGCGTAACACCTTTTAAATCACCAATTCCATCTCCATTTGAATCCTTAAATGATCTAGGATATATTTGATAAACCACACTCTTTTTAAAATCTTTCATACTTCTTAATACTCCTTTAAATGAATGCATATAAACGAATTTATATTAAATCATCACTTTATATTTTTTTAGTTATTCACGATTAATCCTCTGGTGCAAATTTTGCTGCAAATTTTGTTTTAGAAAGTATAAGCGTTAATGTAAATGAAACCACAATTGCCACTATCATTGCCAATGAAAAAATCAACATATATTTAGGTTTAATAGATAGTATACCAGGAATTCCCCCAACGCCAATTGAATTTGCCATGACTCCTGAACTAACTGATATTACGCCTGCAATTGCTGAACCTACCATAGCTGCTAAGAATGGATATACGTATTTTAAGTTAATACCAAATATAGCCGGCTCAGTTACTCCAAGGTAACAGGAAATAGCTGCCGGAATTGATACTTGTTCTTCTTCTGGTTTAGCCTTTTTATTTATACGTATTATTGCCATAACTGCAGAACCTTGAGCTATATTTGACAGTGCAATCATTGGCCATAAATTTGTTCCACCAAATTCAGCCATAAGTTGTAGATCAATAGCATTTGACATATGATGTAATCCAGTAATTACGAGTGGTGCATAAAAGAATCCAAACACTGCCGCAAATAACCACCCAAAAGCAGAAGTTAACCCAGTGTATACTACACTTGATATAACTGAACCTATTGCCCAACCTATTGGGCCTAAAACAGTATGAGCTATTATTACCGTTGGCACCAACGCTAGAAAAGGTACCACTATCATCGATATATACTCTGGAACAATTTTTCGTACATTTTTTTCGAATATCGCTAAAAGAAATCCTGCCATAATTGCTGGAATAACTTGTGCTTGATAACCTATCATTTGAATGTGAAAAGCTCCAAAATTCCAAAATGGAATCTTATCTGCAGCAGCACCTGCTACATCATAAGCATTTAATAGTTGAGGTGATACTAGAGTAAGACCTAATACAATTCCGAGTATTTGAGTCGTTCCCATCTTTTTAGAAATAGCCCAGGTTATTCCTACTGGTAAAAAGTTAAATATAGCTTCACCAATTAACCACAAGAAAGAATAAACTCCAGCCCAAAATGGATACATCTGAGTTATTGTTTTAGTACCATTTTCAAGAAATTTAATATCCCCTATTACGTTGCGAAAACCCAATATCAAACCTCCAACTATAAGCGCTGGAATAAGAGGTGTAAATATTTCTGCCAAATTAGCAAGCATTCTTTGAATAAAATTCATATTACCTTTTGCTTCTATCTTTGCCTTATCTTTACTAACCCCGTCCACTCCCGAAACGTTTACAAATTCATTGTAAAAATCAGGTACTTCATTTCCTATAATAACCTGAAATTGTCCAGCCTGCATAAAAGTACCTTTTACTAATTTAATACTTTTAATCTTTTTGCCATCTGCTTTTTTATCATCCTTTAATACAAATCTCATTCGAGTTGCACAATGGGATACCGCTACAATATTTTCTTTCCCACCGATGTATTCTAATAATCGTTTTGAATCTTCTGTATATTTACTCATATAAATTCCTCCTACAATTATAATTCCTTAACTTTAATTCACTTCTCTCCTAAAGAATTCATTATAACTTATATACACCAGTTCTTTATATTTCCATCTCAGCTTGTCTATACAAGTTTCTCTTGTTCTTATATTAACTTATATATACAAGTTAGTCAATAGATTTAAGCGAAAAAAATGTAAACGGTTTTGAATTATTAAATCGCAAAAAAAATCGCCCTATCGGCGACGTGCAAAATCAGTAAATACAAAACGGTCTGGGCGATGACGAGATTCTGTATATTCAAATTGATTTCCATCAGCTAAATATACATAATTTTTAACAACAACAACAAAATTATAAGATTTCATATCTAAATTTAATTTATCTCTTGAATTAGCAGTTTCAACTTGTATAATTTTATTAGCAAAACCTATTTTTAAATTTAAGCTTTCTTCAATATATTCATAAATGGATTTCTCTGCAATTTTTTTTGTTAATCCTTGCACTTCATCTTTTAAGAAATAATTAATATCGAAAATTATTCGTTCACCTTCTAAACTACGCACTCTATATAATTGAAAAGCTTCTTTTCCTACATTTAAATTGCTTTTTTTATTTATTACTTCATCTATTATAACTTCCTGGAATTTAGGCACTGTAGTAATAAAATTTTGGTTACTGCTTGCACTAGCTTCCTTAAAACTAACTAGACCACCAACAGAAAATGAAATAAAATTATTTTCTAAAACAAATACCCCTTTACCATGAAGACTATTAACAAAGCCTTCCTCAGCAAGCATCTCCAAAGCTTTTCTAACAGTACCACGACTTACCCCATACTCTTTGCAAAAATCATTCTCTGAGGGAAGTTTTTCCCCTGGTGTATAAATACCTTTAACAATATTTTTTTTTATATTATCATATATGTCTGTATATAGCTTTTTCATTTTAATCCTCCAAGACTCAAAATACCAATAAAAATTATTATATCATAAAACACTGGATAATGATGGGCATTACCACTTTTTGTTGCTTTGTATTCACCATTTAATAAATGTAATAATAAATCTGGTTCCTATGTCAACCTTACTTCGAACTTCTATTATTCCATTATGTGCTTCAACTATCGATTTTGAAAGGGCTAGCCCAATTCCAATAGACTCGCTTTTCTTAGAGTTTTTTGCTTTATAAAACCTTTTAAATATATTAGGCAAATCCGTATCACTTATACCTTCGCCTGTATCTTCTATTATAATTCTTGCATACAAAGCATTTTCCATAAGCTCCAAGTTTATGATTCCGCCAGGTTGAGTGTGTTCTATAGCATTCTTAATAATATTAATAAGTGCCTCTTGAAGCCACAACCTATCATGTGCAAAATTTATCTCTTCTTTTTCATTAAAAATAATCTTAACCTGGCAATCATTTGCCTTACTTTCTAAAGCCTCTATTGAATCTTGCAATGTTTCATTTAAGCTTTGTTTTTCTTTTACAATTTCTATTGCTTTAGCGTCCAGTTTAGCAAGCTTAAGTATATTCTTTATGAGCCAATTCATCTTTTCTAGTTGATTTTGATTATTTAATAAAAATGCCTCATTTTGCTCTCGAGGTAGCTCCTTTGTACCCATAATATCATTATATAAAATTACAGATGAAAGTGGAGTTTTTAGCTGGTGGGATATATCTGATAATAAATCCACTAGAAATTGTTTCTCCCGCCTAAGATCGCTTAAATTACTCCTAATGATTTCCCTCATAGAGTTAAAAGAAATTGCTAATTTTGAAAAATCTCCTTCTCTGTTTTCATTAATATCTATGTCGTAATCGCCTTCAACTACCCTCTTTGCGGCGTAGGTTACTCTTCTTATCCTTTTATAAAAAAAACTATATTGAACATAATTAAGTATAAGTACTATAGCACCCATAAGAATAAAAATTAAAATAACTGTGTAGTTATTCTTTATAATAGTTGTGCTCACATATGGGAAAAGTTCATTCTCTAAATCCTCGCTTAACCCATACTCTCTTAAAAAAGCACTTCCTTTTATAGCTTCTTTCCTAGAAATTTCTTTTGTAATAAGAGGTATAATTTCCTTTTCCATTTCCGGATTTTTCTCTATCATTCTTTCGCTAATTACTCCTAAACTTTTTATATAATCAGCCTTTAAGTTATCATGATGCACTTTTAAACATAATGATGTAATGATCAAAAATAAAGTCATTAAAAACAAAAGAACCGCCGTACTTATTTTTAGCTCAGAATTAACAAAATATCTTCTCATACTAATCTACCCCTTAATAATCTCCTTATTCCACTTGTACCCTAGCCCACGTTTATTGACTATATATTGTGGTTCCCTCGGGTTATCTTCTATTTTATCTCTTATTCTCTTAATATAAACAGATAGTGTATTTTCATCAAAGAAAGGATCTTCCCCTTCTAATAATTCACACAATATCTCATCCCTCTTCATTAGAACATTAGGTTTATTCATAAATATTAATAAAAGTTTATATTCTTGCGCCGTAAGATTTATGACTTCACCATTTTTCCACACTGCTGATTTTATATTATCAACTAATATATTTTCACTTTTCATTGTACTTTTTATAGATATATTTTTAGAGTTGCGCCTTATTAGTGCCTTTATTCTTGATAAAAGTTCTCTTACGCGAAATGGCTTTGTTATATAATCATCCCCACCTATTTCAAGTCCCTGAACTATATTAACCTCATCATCACAGGCTGTTAAAAATATTATTAGCACATCACTTTTGCTCCTTATGTACTTACATAATTCATATCCATTTCCATCAGGTAAATTAACATCTAATAAAATCAAATCAAACTTTTCTAAATGGAATAATTTTTTTCCACCTTCTACTGTTGCGGCTCTAGAAACTTCGTAGCCACCATCTTTTAGAGAAAACTCTATGCCAAGGGCTAGTGATTCATCATCTTCAACTAATAATAATCTATTCATCTCGTTCACCTCATCCTAAATATTGTTAAGTAACACATTAATAATACCTCAATTATGTCTTAAGTTAAAGCTAATGTATATAGAATTTCTTACCAACTTGTCTTATTTCATTGGAATTCATGTTACAATTAACATATAAATAAACTATAATTAAACAAGTACTTATATAATATTACGGTACAAATTTAAGGCATGTTAAAAAAAATTCATGATTTACTATATAATAAAAAACAGAGAAGATTATTAATAATCTTCTCTAACTGCCTCTATTAAGTTTTCTTTTTTAATTCTTGAAAGTGGTGATAATACTGAAATATAACTTATTACTATAGAGAAAGTTCCCGCAATAGCTATTGCCTCCCATGGCACCATCCATCGCATCACTCTAAATCCACCCATTGCTTTGAACAACATAAAGGATATGCCGCAGCCTATTATACAGCCATATATAGCACCAACAATGCCGTAGAGAAGTCCTTCTAGCACAATCATTTTCTTTAAACCCTTTTGAGTTAGCCCTATGGATTTTAATGTAGCAAACTCTCTTTTTCTGAGGATAATATTTGTTGTTAATGTATTTATAATATTAACACTTCCTATTAATGAAACCACTAGTACAAATCCATACAATAATATTTTGATCATTAATATTGAAGATTTATCTTGTCTATTTTCATTTATATTATTTATTACCGTTAAAGAATTATTTGATTTTATGGCAGCTTCTATTGATATTTTCGCTGCATCTTCATTTTTTACATCTTTAAGAACTATTTTTAAGTTTTTAGGTTTAATCTCCTTAATATCTGTTAATTTCTTTCCCATTTCTTCTGTTGTGATTATTTTTAATCCATTTGAAGATCTCCAATAATCAAAAGGTTCATTAATAATTGCCATAACCTTTACTTTATTAACTTTGCCCTTGCCAAATTCAACCTTTGTTGCTTTATTAGAAAAACGCTCATTAAAAGAAGCATCATATTGTAGGTCTATTTCATCTCCTACTTTTACATCTGCTAGTGGTCCAACATACACTTTCTTTGTATTTTCATCATATACTGTATTTTTGTTAATTAAGATTACTCCATTTTCACTATTTAGTTTTTCTATATCAATATTTCCTGACTTTAGATATTTTTTAGAAACTTCTAGTGAATCCTTATCATAAATTGAAATGGAACTTTCTATAAGGGTTTTCTCCACTCCATCTAAAGTTGATTTTTTGTATATATTTTTCATATCTTGAATTTTCTTAACTTCACTGTTTTTACTTATTGTCATATCGAAATTATAGGTACTGAACGATCCATATACCTTATCAACTGAATTCAGTGCTTTAATATCATCTTCTATTTTACTATTTATGAAGTTTTCTGTTGCATCCCTATTACTTATAACTGTGAAATGAATGTTTTTTAATTCATTAAGATCGGATGATATATTAAGTGACATATCCATGAAGGATTTAAAAGTGACAAATAACACCACACTTATTACTATTGAAAAAACAGTTATCCTATATCTTTTTCTATTTCTCTTTATATTTTTAGCAGCCAATGCTCCTTCAAACCCAAATATTTTTTGAATAACTCTATTCTTTCTTCTTTTTATTTTCTCCTTTGTTATAGAAGTTCTACCACTTATAGCATTCAGTGGTGAAATTCTGCCTGCGAAATATGCTGGCACGAGTGCTGATAGGTATATCGCTATAAGACCTACAGCTACACTTATGCATAAAATCATAGGTGATATAGAAATTTTCATAGGCATAAGTGAACCTACATCAATTAATTTAAATGCAATGCTTATTCCATATATAGCTATAATACTGCATATGAGACCTAGTGGAATAGCTATTACTGCGAGGATTGTTGCTTCTCTTAGGACAATCTTTCTAATTTGTATTGGAGTAGTTCCCACTGCTCTTAAAAGTCCAAACTGTTTAATTCTTTCCACAACGCTTATTTGAAATGAATTATATATTACGGCTATTGTTGAAATTAAAACTATTCCAATTATTATTGCTAAGGTTTCAAATAATTCTCTAGAATTTGAATCACCCGCTCCTTGCATTCGTAGCAAATTATCGTTTTCCGTAACGGTATCTTTCTCCCCTAACTGCTTTAATTCATTCACGGCAGTTTTTAAGTTTGTTTTTGAGCTTATTTCTACCAGTAACGCCGCATTTTGCTTGTTAATATTATTATTTTTAGATAAAATTGATCCATTACCATCTAACTGATTTTGTACATTATCCCCGAGTATTCCTACAAGAGTATATTCTTTCTTGTCAACTTTAATTTTATTTCCTACTTTAACATCCTTATCAATATGTGACAAAACCCACTTTTCCATTGCTACTTCATTTTCTTTTTCTGGCAATCTCCCTATCTTTGTTTTATAAGGAAAAAGTTCTAAAGCCTTATCTGTTGCTGTTATTACGTTAACAACTAATTTATCACCTATCTTTATTTCTTTACTTTTAATATACAATCCAGACCTCGCCACTTTAGGGTTATTAACTATTTTAGAGATTAACTTTTCATTCGTTTTTTGAAATGCTAAATGATAAGCACCTCCCCTGTTTATAGCCTCCTGTATCTTCGCATCTTGCATTCCTTTAAAGAAAAGACCTATTGTTGATATAAGTGCAACTGATAGCATTATTCCAATAATCGTAAGTGCGGTTCTTTTTTTGTTTTTCTTTAAATATTTACCTGTGAGCTGTTTATAACTAGTTATCATCTCTTTCCCTCCCCTAGTTTACTTTTAAGTTTTTGTCCGAAGTTATTTCACCATCGTAAATGGTAATAACTCTATCTGCCATGTTTGCTATATTAACATCATGGGTAATAAGTATTAGTGTTTGATTATATTTTTTAGCAGTAAACTTTAATAATTCCATAACATCTTTTGAATTCTTAGTATCAAGATTTCCTGTTGGTTCATCTGCAAGTATTATTGACGGCTTATTAAATACAGCTCTACCAATTGATATCCTTTGCTGTTGACCCCCTGATAATTCTGATGGAAGATGATTTTTCCGCTCGCTAAGTCCTAATACTTTAATAAGCTCTTCTAAATAGATTTTATCCACCTTATCATTATCAAGTAAGGCTGGAAGTGCTATATTTTCCTCTACATCTAAAATAGGTAGTAAGTTATAAAACTGAAATACAAAACCTATTTTTCTTCTTCTAAACACTGCAAGTTTTTCTTCCTTGTAATCATAAATGCTTTCTCCATCAATAACTACATTGCCAGATGTTGGTCTATCTAGTCCTCCGAGCAAATGAAGAAGTGTACTTTTTCCAGAACCTGATGCTCCCACAATTGCTACAAACTCACCCTTATCAACTGATAAATTTATATTTTTAAGTGCATCCACCTTGTTTTCGCCTTTTCCATAAGTTTTATTTAAATTTTCAACCTTTAAAATTTCCATTTATATCTCTCCTTTTTTCTTTTCTCATCACTATAACCATATTATACTTCACTCACCACTTTCACTCCATGTCACTCAACTTACAAATAAAAAAGTTATCTTACAGTACCGTAAGATAGTCTAATAAAACCAATAACTCAAAAAACAAAAACACCTGAATAAATTTCATATTCAACCTGGTGTTTTATATTTTATTTATACTATTATGCTATATCTCTTTTAACAAAGGCCAAATATGCATATATTTTGACCAATTAAATGTAGCGAGTACCATTGCTACGATATTCCCCACAGTTAAAATAAAAACTCCAATGCCGACAGCCATTAATATTAAATGCTCCACCTGAAACCGTGAAAACAGAATTCAATATAATATTAGTCGTATTTTGATTAATAATCTTCTCTAACTGCTTCAATTAAATTCTCTTTTTTAATTCTTGAAAGTGGTGATAATACTGAAATATAGCTTATTGCTATAGAGGCGATTCCCGCAATAGCTATTGCCTCCCATGGCATAATCCATCTCATCTCTCTAAAGGCACTCATTGATTTGAACAGTAGAAATGATATGCCGCAGCCTATTATTGATCCATATATAGTACCAATAATTCCATAGAGAAGACCTTCTAGTACAATCATTTTCTTTATACCCTTCTGAGTTAGCCCTATGGACTTTAATGTAGCAAACTCTCTTTTTCTAAGAATAATATTTGTTGTTAATGTATTTACAATATTAACACTACCTATTAAGGACACTACTAGTATAAATCCATACAATAATATTTGGATCATTAACATTCCGGATTTTTCAGTTCTATTATTATCTATATTATTTATTACCATTAAAGCGGGGTTTGATTTTATGGCATTTTTTATTCCTATTTTTCCTGCTTCTTCATTTTTTACATCTTTAAGAACTATATTTAAGTTTACAGGTTTAATGTCCTTGCCCTCGGTTAATTTCTTTCCCATTTCTTCTGTTGTGATTATTTTCAATCCATTAGAGGTTCCCCAATAATCAAAAGGCTCACTCTCAAGAATTGCCATAACCTTTACTTTATTAACTTTGCCTTTACCAAATACAGTCTTTGCCTTAGCGGCTTCCCCTTCCTCAGAAGCATCATATTGAAGAGCTATTTCATCTCCTACTTTTATATTTGCTATTGGTCCGAAATAATCTTTCTTTGTAGCTTCGTCATGTATTCTATTTTTATTAATTAAGATTACTCCATTTTCACTATTTAGTTTTTCTATATTAATATTTCCTGACTTTAAATATTTTTTAGAAACTTCTAGAGACTCCTTGTCATATATAGCGATAGAACTCGCTATAAGGGTTTTCTCCACTCCACCTAAAGTTGTTTTTTTATATATATTTTTCATGTCCTGAATTTCTTTAACTTCACTATTTTTGTTTACTGCCATGTCAAAAGAATATTGATTATATTCTTTATATACCTTATCTACAGACTTTAATGCTTTAATATTATCTATAGTTGTGTTTTCGGGGTTACCTCCAACAGTATTTTGAAAAACTGTGAAGTGACTGTTTTTTGATTCATTAAGATTTGATGATATCTTGAGTGACATATCCATCAAAGATTTAAAAGCAACAAATAACACCACACTTATTACTATAGAAAAAATAGTTAATCTATATCTTTTTCTATTTCGCTTAATATTTTTAGCTGCTAATGCTCCCTCAAACCCAAATATTTTTTGAATAACTCTATTCTTTCTTCTTTTTATTTTCTCCTTTGTTATAGATGTTCTACCACTTATAGCATTCAGTGGTGAAATTCTTCCTGCGAAGAATGCTGGCACTAGTGATGATAGGTATATTGCTATAAGACCTACTGCTGCGCTTATGCATAAAACCATAGGTGATATAGAAATTTTCATAAGTATAACTGAATCTGCTCCAATTAATTTAAATGCAATATTTATTCCATATATAATTATAATGCTGCATAGTAATCCTAATGGAATAGCTATTGCCGCGAGGATTGTTGCCTCTCTTAGGACAATTTTTCTAATTTGAATTGGAGTAGTTCCCACTGCTCTTAAAAGTCCAAACTGTTTAATCCTTTCCACAACACTTATTTGAAATGAATTATATATTACGGCTACAGTGGCTATTAAAACTATTCCAATTGTTATTGCTAAGGATACATATAATCCTTTAAGACCTGAACCAGAATCTCCTGCTCCCTGCATTTTTAGCAAATAACTGTTTTCCTCAACGGTATCTTTCTCACCTAACTTCTTTAATTCGCCTACGGCAGTTTTTAAGTTTGTTTTTGAGCTTATTTCTACAAGTAACTGTGCATTTTGTTTATCAATATTATTATTTTTAGATAAAATTACTCCATTACCATTTATTTGATTTATTACACTATCCTTAAGTATTCCTACAAGAGTATACTCCTTATTACTAACTTTAATTTTATTCCCTACTTTAGCGTTTTTATCAATAGATGGTAATATCCACTTTTCCATCGCTACTTCATTTTCTTTTTCCGGCAATCTCCCTATCTTTGCTTTATATGGCAAAAGTTCTAAAGCCTTGTCTGTTGCTGTTATAATTTTACCAGCCAATTTATCCCCTAGCTTTGTTTTTTCGCTTTCATTATACAATCCACTTCTAGATACTTTAGGATTATTAATTATTTTAGATATTAACTTTTCATTGGTTTTTGTAAAAATTAAATGAGAAGAACCATACATATTTTTAGCATCCTGTATCTTCGTATCCTGAATTCCTTTAAGGAAAAGTCCTATTGTTGCTATAAGTGCAACTGCTAACATTATTCCAATAATCGTAAGTGTGGTTCTTTTTTTATTTTTCTTTAAATATTTCCCTGTGAGCTGTTTATAACTAGTTATCATCTCTTTCCCTCCTAGTTTACTTTTAAGTTTTTGTTCGAAGTTATTTCACCATCGTAAATGGTGATAACTCTATCTGCCATGTTTGCTATATTAACGTCATGGGTAATAAGTATTAATGTTTGGTTATATTTTTTAGTCGTAAATTTTAATAATTCCATAACATCTTTTGAATTCTTAGTATCAAGATTTCCTGTTGGTTCATCTGCAAGTATTATTGACGGCTTATTAAATACAGCTCTACCAATTGATATCCTTTGCTGTTGACCCCCTGATAATTCTGATGGAAGATGATTTTTCCGCTCGCTAAGTCCTAATACTTTAATAAGCTCTTCTAAATAGATTTTATCCACCTTATCATTATCAAGTAAGGCTGGAAGTGCTATATTTTCCTCTACATCTAAAATAGGTAGTAAGTTATAAAACTGAAATACAAAACCTATTTTTCTTCTTCTAAACACTGCAAGTTTTTCTTCCTTGTAATCATAAATGCTTTCTCCATCAATAACTACATTGCCAGATGTTGGTCTATCTAGTCCTCCGAGCAAATGAAGAAGTGTACTTTTTCCAGAACCTGATGCTCCCACAATTGCTACAAACTCACCCTTATCAACTGATAAATTTATATTTTTAAGTGCATCCACCTTGTTTTCGCCTTTACCATAAGTTTTATTTAAATTTTCAACCTTTAAAATTTCCATTTATATCTCTCCTTTTCTCTTTTCCTCATCACGGTATACATATTATACCGCCATAACCATATTATACCGTGGTAACCGCTCATACTCCATATCTCTACACTTACAAATAAAAAAGGTTATCTTACAATTTTGTAAGATAACCTAATAAAGTAGCACTAAAAATGTGTTATAATTTTACCATGTATTTAAATCATAGGAAAACAATATGTATACAACTGAAAGTACAATTATCAGAGGAGATGATGAATCATGGATACGAATATACTAATAGCAATACTACTCTTAGTTCCAGCAGGTCTATTTATATACTTTGATAAAAAGCTATTAATTAGCAGTAAAATACAAACAAAGTTTAAGATAAATAACTTTTTAGGACTATATCTTTTCATATTAATAACCTTGGTGCTTAGCACATTTATAGTTGCAACCTTAGCAATGCTTTTTCATATATCTAGCACTTTTACATATGCGATTCAATCTATGCTAATTGGAGTTCTTTTAGGGTTATTCTCAAATATAAATAAAATATTTAGAAGAAAAAAAAGAATTTAGAAAAGTATTTTAAAACCACCTGGATAAATTTCATATTTATCCAGGTGGTTTTAATTATTTTCCCTATGATAGATCCAATTTTTTATCTATTAGATAGGTAGAGGTTATGAATAATCCTACAAAAGTAATTACCTGAAATATGGCACTCGCAATATTAATATTAAATGCTCCACTTGAAACCGTGAAATCAGAATTCAATATATTATTAGTCGTATTTATTGAAAAATTGCTCAAGTTAATTGTTTGAGGGAATTGCGTTGTAATTTTAGTTGACAGCCAGCCTATTGCAACTGTTAGTATTATAAAATTTATAAAAGAGCCTATTTTACCTAGTTTTTTGCCTTTTAAGGCTACTTTGCCAATAAGCATACAGAAGTATATAACTGTTAGGGAATAAACAATGCGCCATATATATTGAATTATAGAAAATAATATTAGACCACTCTTAATATCTTTTAAAAAGTTTAAATCCATTTCTTCAGGTATTGTCAAATAGAACATTAAAATGGATACAAAAGCAACAATGGATATTTGTATTAAAGCGGTTATCAGCCTGGATGCCATTATCGATACTCCAGATTGTGGAAGTGTAAATAATAGGTAGCCTGAGTCTCCGTGTAAGTATTTACTCATAATCTTTAACGAAGATATAAATATTACTATTATGGCGCCAATAATTAAGCATATAGATAATCCCATTACTGTATTACCGTCCCAGGTATCTTTCTTTGTCATAAGAAATAGGTTAGCAATTATAACAGATATACAAACTCCAATTATGGTTAAAAAAGTTGATCTTAATTCATATTTTATAAGCTTAAACATTATTGAAATACCTCCCTATACAATTCATCGATTGACTTTTTCTTACTAGTTCGTAATTCTTCTGCATTACCTTGAAGCACTATCTCTCCATCAGATATAAATGCTACATCATCAAAAATCCGTTCTATATCATTTACAAGGTGTGTAGTAATTATCATAGAACTATTTTCACTAAAGTTATTAACTATAGCATTTAATATCTTTTCTCTAGTAGTAGGATCTACTCCCCCAAGCGGTTCGTCAAGTATATAAAGCTTTGCAGCTCTCGAAAGTACCAATGTAAGCTTTAACTTTTCTTTCATTCCTTTTGACAGGCTTTTCACAGCGCTATTTTCATCAAGGTTCATAAATACGAGCATTTCCTTTGCTTTTTTTTCATCAAAATCAGAATAAAAGTCCTTAAAATATTTCACTGTATCCTTTACCTTCATCCACTTTAGAAGATACTCATTGTCAGGCAAATATGAAACTATAGACTTTGTATAAACACCAGGCTTTTGACCATTTATGCGTATTTCTCCTTTCGATGGATGAAGTATTCCTGCTGCTATTTTTAAGAATGTAGTTTTACCACTACCATTAGGACCAAGAAGTCCTACAATTTTCCCTGGCATTATATCTAGGTCTACACCGCGCAAGGCTTTTTTAGTTAAATACGACTTGCATATTTTTTTTGATTTTAATATATTATTCATCTTGCATTACCTCCATAGTTTCCTTTGAAACAGATTTAATTATTTCATTAGTAGTAAATCCTAAGCTTTTCATTCTAAGTATAAAAGAATCTATAACTTCCTTTGCCATTTCATTTTTTAAATTATCCACCATATTTTCATTCTCCTCCACAAATGTTCCAGTTCCTCTTTGTGTATAAACAATTCCAAGTCTTTCGAGCTCTTGATAGGATCTTTGAAGCGTATTTGGATTCACATTTAAATTCATTGCCATTTCTCGTACTGAGGGCAGCTTATCCTTTGATTTTAGCTTTCCTGTAACAATATCCATTTTTATAAGGTCCATGATTTGTAGATATATAGGCATTTTATCATTAAATTCTAAATTCATTATTCCATCTCCTTTCAGAAAATACATCGATTTCCTAGTGACATATGTTAATAGTACACTGCAACATTAATCGTGTCAATATGAAAATATAGACCACCTAGATAAATTTTATATTTATCCAGGTGGTCTATATTTTATTTATAATATTATGCTACTATATCTCTTTTTATAAAAGCTGCGTATGCAATAACATTGAAAATTATAAAATAAGCTATCAGTACAGTAATTGAAAAGTTCATTGTCATTCCTTTAACCAATGGCTGTCCATCAATATATTGATTCAAATTCGTATTTGCAAATAGAATATATTTTGACCAATTAAATCTAGTGAGTAGCATTGTTACGGTATTCCCTACAGTTAAAAGAAAAACTCCAATACCTATGGCCATTGCACTATTACGGAAAACTGTAGAAATCATAAATGCTAAAGTAACCATCATAACTAAGCTTATACACTGAAGTCCATAAACCTCCACAATATGTGCTATCATATTAACTTCAGTAATTTTGCCAGCAACATTTGTAAGGAATGGTGTACCTGACCCTTTAAAGCTAAACAATGTTCCTCCAATAAGAAATGAAACTACTAAAAGCACTAAAAGCATGAAAAGAGTGTATCCTAAAACAGAAATATATTTTGAAAGTAGAATTTTCCACCGTTTTGAAGGTCTAATTAGTAATAGTTTAATTGTGCCTCCTGAAAACTCATTGGCTACTATTCCACCACCCATTATAATAGCAAAAAGAGAAATTAAAAATATTAGGCTACTTGCTCCTTCTACAAATCCCCATAACGATTTATCCTGTATAGGTTGTATGTCATTTTTAAGACGATATTCATTAGTTTGTAACTGCTTTGTAATTCCGTCCTTTTCCATTTTAGATATCCCTGGCCTAGCTAATGATTTTTTAATTTCCTGGTTTTGAATTGTTATGTCTGATTTCCAATCACTTTTAGGCGCTTGGGTACCTGTAAATCTAAATAAGAGCCCAACTGCTACTATAATAAGAACTAATATACCCATCATTATCCATGTGCTAACGCTATGAGCAAGTTTCATATTTTCATTACGAACTAGATTTATTATTTTACGCAATTCCATTACCCCCTGTCATTTCTAAGAATTTTTTCTCTAAGCTTTGTTGCACCTTACGAACACCGTAAATTTTAATTCCCTGCTGCACAAGCTTTTCAACTAACCCAGGAACATTTTCTATATTTTCCTTAATTTCAATTTCTTTTTCATTTATTTCTGGTTTATATTTACTACTAAGACTTTCTAAATATGCTTTTGCACTTTCAATCGGCGAAACATCTAGAGCTATAACTGAATCCGACTCATCCTCAAGCATTTCTTTCATATCCTGAATTCTAACCAATTTTCCATTTTGCAGAATTCCTACCCTATCGCACATAAGCTCCATTTCTGAAAGCAAGTGGCTTGATACTATTACTGCAACATTTTCTTCTCTTGCAAGTGTCCGTAAATGATTACGCAATTCATGAATACCAGCAGGATCTAATCCATTAGTAGGTTCATCTAATACCAATAACTTTGGAGAGTTAAGGAGCGCTTGTGCAACCCCTAGTCTTTGACGCATACCTAGTGAATATGTCTTTATTTTGTCATTTATTCTTTTTTCAAGACCCACAATTTTTATAACCTCATCAATACGTTCCTTCTTTAAGTCTGGATACATCCTCCAAAAATGAACAAGATTTTGATACCCAGTTAAATATTTATATAAATCTGGATTTTCAATAATTCCACCGACTTTAACAATGGCTTTTTCAAAATCCTTCTCAACATTTAATCCATCAATATACATTTCACCTTTAGTAATAGACATCAGTCCTAAAAGCATTTTAATAGTAGTAGTTTTACCTGCGCCATTTGGTCCGAGGAATCCAAACACCTCCCCTGAACGCACGTCAAAAGTAAGATCATCTATTATTACCTTTTTACCGATTTTTTTTGTAACATTCTTGATTTGTACTATAGTTTCCATGTTGAACCTCCTTATATGAGTTTTAAATTATTAAATCTTATGATAAATCTAATTTTTTATCTATTAGATAGGTAGTGCTAATGAATAATCCTACAAAAGTAATTATCTGAAATATGGTATCTGCAATATTAAGATTAAGTTCTCCACCTGAACCCATTAAATCAGAATTTAATATACTATTAGTCGTATTTATTGAAAATTTATTCAAGTTCAAGTTTTGAGGTAATAGCGTTGTAATTTTAGTTGACAGCCAGCCAATTGCTATTGATAATATTATAAAAATTATAAAAGAACCTATTTTACCTAGTTTTTTACCTCTTAAGGCTACTTTGCCAATAACCATACAAAAGTATATAAATGTTAATAAATAAACAATGCCCCATATATATTGAATTATAAAAAATAATACTACACTGAGCTTGAAATATTTAAAAAAACTTAAATCTATTTTGTCTATTGAAGTCAAATAGAGCATCAAAATGGATACAAACGCAACAATGGATATTTGAATTAAGGCACTTATCAGCCTTGAAGTCATTATCGCGCTCCCAGATTGCGGAAGTGTAAACAACAGGTAGCCTGAATCTCCATATAAGTATTTGCTCATAATTTTTAATGAAGATATAAATATTACTATCATGGCGCCAATAATTAAGCATGTAGATAATGCAGTTACTGTATTACCACCCCAGGTATCTTTCTTTGTCATAAGAAATAAGTTAGCAATTATAACCGATATACATATTCCAATTATGGTTAAAAAAGTTGATCTTAATTCATATTTTATAAGCTTAAACATTACTTAAATACCTCCCTATACAATTCATCGATTGACTTTTTCTTACTAATTCGTAATTCTTCTGCGTTACCCTTAAGTACTATCTCTCCATCAGATATAAATACTACATCATCAAAAATTCGTTCTATATCATTTACAAGATGTGTAGTAATTATCATGGAACTATTTTCACTAAAGTTATTAACTATAGCATTTAATATCTGTTCTCTAGTAGTAGGGTCTACTCCACCAAGTGGTTCGTCAAGTATATAAAGCTTTGCGGATCTTGAGAGTACCAATGTAAGCTTTAACTTTTCCTTCATTCCCTTTGATAGGCTTTTCACAGTGCTATTTTCATCAAGTTTCATAAACTGGAGCATTTCCTTTGACTTTTTTTCATCAAAATCAGAATAAAAGTCTTTGAAATACTTCACCGCATCCTTTATTTTCATCCAATTTAGAAGATACTCATTATCAGGTAAATATGAAACTATGGACTTTGTATAAACACCAGGCTTTTGACCATCTATTAGTATTTCTCCTTTCGATGAATGCAGTATTCCAGCTGCTATTTTTAAGAATGTAGTTTTACCGCTACCATTAGGACCAAGAAGTCCTACAATTTTTCCTGGCATTATATCTAGGTCTACTCCCCGTAGGGCCTTTTTATTTAAATATGACTTACATATTTTTTCTGATTTTAATATACTATTCATCTTGTTTCACCTCCATAGTTTCCTTTGAAACAGATTTAATTATTTCCTTAGCAGTAAATCCTAAGCTTTTCATTCTAAGTATAAATAAATCTATAACTTCCTTTGCCATTTCCTTTTTTAAATCATCTACCATATTTTCTCCCTCCCCCACAAATGTTCCAGTGCCTCTTTGTGTATACACAATTCCAAGTCTTTCAAGCTCTTGATAAGATCTTTGAAGCGTATTTGGGTTCACCTTCAAATTTGTTGCCATTTCTCGTACTGATGGTAATTTATCCTTTGATCTTAGCTTTCCTGTAACGATGTCCATTTTTATAAGATCCATAATTTGTAAATATATAGGCATTTTGTCATTAAATTTCAAATCCATGATTTCATCTCCTTTCTGAAAGTACATTAACGTCCTAGTGACATATGCTAATAGTACACTAGAACTTTAACGTTGTCAACATAGAATATGTATTTTAAATGTATAATGATACAATTTTACAAAAAAAAACCATCCGTATATGGATGGGTGTTGATTACTCAACTTTTTTTATTGTAGTGTACATGTAATAGTTCATGAACCTTGCCTTTTAACAATCCTGAATATAACGAATTCATTAATGGGTTGTCATCTGTACGACTTATACTATTCATTTTATCTGCTTTATATAATCCAGTACCACGCTTAGATTTCCCTTCTGCTTTTACGAATGGTTGTCCTGCGCCACTAACGCATCCACCGGGGCATGCCATAACTTCTACAAAATCATAATGAGCTTCACCGGATTTTATCTTCTTTATAACGTAATCTGCATTTTTGAGTCCACTTACTATGGCGAATTTTATTACGCGCTCATTTACATTAATACTGGCTTCTTTAACGCCGTTCATACCTCTAACACCATCAAAAGCAAGTGCACGTAATATTGCAATCGGTTGATCCCCTAAAACTTTACGTATAACAGCTTCACTAACACCACCCGTTACTCCAAATATAACCCCAGCTCCACTACTAATTTCAAATGGCATATCTAGTGCCCCAGGTTCTAATTCTGAGAACGCAATTCCTGATTCTTTTATCATATTAATAAGTTCTTGCGTCGTTACTACATAATCTACATTAGGAACACCATTCTTTTTAAATTCATCCCTATTTGCTTCGAATTTTTTTGATGAACAAGGCATAATTGCTACGCTCACAAGTTTTTTATCATCATCTTTGTAATGTTCCTTCAATACAGAAGCAAACATTTGCATAGGAGATTTACAAGTGGAAACATTTTTCATTAAATCTGGATAAGTATTTTGAACATAATTTACCCAGGCAGGGCAGCAAGATGAGAATAGAGGTAAGCTCTCATTATTTTTAAATTTTGAAATAAATTCATTTGTTTCCTCTATAATTGTAAGGTCTGCCCCTACTGAGGTATCAAATACCTTATCAAATCCCATTTTTCTAAGGACAGTTACTATTTTTCCCATTGCATTTTTGCCATCTTCTTGTCCTAATTCCTTGCTCATAGATACCCTTACAGCAGGAGCAATTTGAACTACCACCTGTGTATTCTTATCACTAAGTTCCTTCCAAAGTTTATCTGTAGTACTCCTTACTACAATAGCACCAGTAGGACATACTGCTGCACACTGCCCGCAACCAACACAATTAGAGTCTCCTATAGGTTCATTAAATGCCGTTGAAACAGTCATTTTAGATCCTCTGCCAACAAAATCAATTGCTCCAACGTTTTGTACTTCTGCACACACTCTTACACAATCACCACATAAGATACACTTGCTTGGATTTCTTACTATGCATACAGATGAATTGTCTGGTTCAGGTTCTTTAGCAGTATTTTCAAATCTTACTTTCTTTATTCCGAAACGTTTTGCTAACTCCTGTAGCTTACATGAAGTATTTTTTTCACAGGTTGTACAATCTCTGCAGTGATTTGCAAGCAGTAACTCAAGAATATTCTTTCTATACTTTCTAAGTCTTGGCGTATTTGTATATATATCCATGCCAGCTTTAGGAGGAGTAGAGCATGCGGCCTCAATGCCTCCATGTTTGTTTTCAACCATACACATACGACAAGCTCCATAAACTGAAAGCTCTGAATAGAAGCATAATGTAGGTAATTCGATACCAGCTTTTCTAACTAGTTCAAGAATATTTTTTTCGCCCTTTATTTCTACAGGTACATTATCTATAGTCATAAACTGTCCATTCATTCTATTACTCCTCCTTTATAGCTTTAAATGCACAAGTATCAACACAACTACCACATCTTATGCACTTGTCTTTATCAATTGTAAATGTTCCTTTAATCTTACCTGAGATTGCTCCAACTGGACAAATTTTTGAACACTTTGAACATCCCTTGCAAATTTTTGAATCAATAAATATTGTCTTAAGCTTCTGACATGTTTTAGATTGACATTTTTTATAAGTAATATGAGCTTCATACTCATCACGAAAATTCTTAATAGTACTGACAACTGGTAATGGCGCTGTCTTTCCAAGTCCACATAGTGATGTTGAAGATATGGTATCTGCAAGTTCTAAGAGCATATCTATATCTTCAAGCTTTCCTTTACCTGCAACTATTCCTTCAAGAATTTCAAGCATTCTTTTAGTACCTTCGCGGCAAGGAACACATTTGCCACAGGATTCATTTTTTGTAAAGTTCATAAAGAATCTTGCAATCTCAACCATACAAGTATCTTCATCCATAACTACAAGTCCACCCGACCCTATCATTGCCCCTGCTTTTTTAAGTGAGTCGAAATCTAGTGGCAAATCAAGATCATCTATTGTAAGACATCCACCAGATGGCCCGCCTATTTGTACAGCCTTAAACTTTTTGCCGTTTTTTATTCCTCCACCAATATCAAATATTATTTCTCTTAGAGTTGTGCCCATTGGCACCTCAATAAGTCCTGTGTTTTCAATATTTCCTGTTAAAGCAAACGCTTTTGTACCAGGACTATTTTTAGTTCCAATTGATTTATACCATTCTACGCCTTTATTAATTATTACAGGCACATTAGCAAAAGTTTCAACATTATTAAGAACTGTTGGCTTGCCAAAAAGTCCATTCTCAACAGTTCTTGGAGGTTTTACCCTTGGCATACCTCTTTTCCCTTCAATGGAAGCTGTTAGTGCACTTCCCTCACCACATACAAAAGCACCTGCACCTCTATTAATCTGGATATCAAAACTAAAATTTGTCCCAAGAATGTTTTCCCCAATAATTCCATATTCTTTTGCTTGTTTAATAGCACTCGAAAGTCTATCTACAGCAATAGGATATTCTGCACGAACATATAAAAAACCTTTTTGTGCACCACAAGCAACAGCGGCGATTATCATTCCTTCAATAACCCTATGAGGGTCTCCCTCCATTAGACTCCTATCCATGAATGCCCCTGGGTCACCCTCGTCACCGTTACATACAATATATTTTATCTTTTCCTTTTGGCGCTGTACCTGCCCCCATTTACTACCAGTAGGGAATCCACCGCCTCCACGGCCTCTTAAATTTGATTCATTTATTTGGTTAATAACCTCATCTGAATTCATATCAAATAGTACTTTTTCAAATGCAGAATATCCGCCTATAGCGATATATTCTGCTATTGAAGTTGCATCAATGTGTCCACAATGTTCAAGTGCAACTCTAGTTTGTTTTTTATAAAAAGAAATTTCATTCTGCTTCCTAAATATATGTCCATTTTTGGTATATACAAGTCTTTCAACACATTCATCTTTAACTATAGTTTTATCCACGATTTCTGCGCAATCTTCCATCTTTACTTTTAAATATAAATATCCAAATGGTTCTATTCTTATAAGAGGACCCATTTCACAAAATCCATGACATCCGCTTTTTTTCACTCCAATAGTTTCCTCATGTGGCTCTTTCTCAAGGCTTACTTCACAATTTATGCCCTTTTCCTTTATAATCCTTATTAATTCATCATAAATATCTAGGGATCCACCTGCAACGCAGCCAGTACCAGCACATACAAGAATTTTCTTTTTTTCTTTTGTAAAACTATTTATATAAATATTTCTTGCATTAATTAGATCATTTCTATTATGAAGCATATTATTTTTCCTCCTTAAGAGTATTTAAAAGCTCCATTGCTTTTTCTGGGGTCATAGAACCATGTACTTTATCATTAATACTCATAGCTGGTGCAAGTCCACAAACACCTAGACAAGAAACTGTTTCTAAAGTAAATGTTAAATCATCTGTTGTAGTTTTAGTTTCCGAAAGTTTTAAATGTTCTCTTAGCTTTTCTAATATAGGAGCAGATTTTCTAACGTGACAAGCAGTACCATCACATATTTTTATTATAAACTTACCTTTAGGTTGTAAAGAAAAATTTTCATAAAAAGTTGCCACACTATATATTTTTGCTCTGCTCATACCAAGCTTTTCTGAAAGATACGAGAATACCTCCTTGGGTAAATACCTATAGCATTCTTGGGTGTCCTGCAATATTGCAATAATATTACTAGATTTAAATTTATGATTTTCTAATATAGTATCTAGCTTACTATAATCAAATATTGTATTCATTTTTCTCCCCCTTGTAAATTCAAAAAATACAAATGTATTTTATAATATATCACCTTGGTAACTTTTGCTATAAAACTTCTAGCTATATATTTTAATATAAGAACATCAAACTTCGCATTTACCACTGGCTTTAAAACTAGCCAACTTTTCCAAATATAATAATATTTCATTTGCAACTATTGCAAGTCCTGCAGACATTATAGTTCCCCATAATATTTTAGGAAGGTAATTCATCCTAAGTCCATCAAACAAAATAACTCCTAACCCACCAGCGTTTATTACCGAGGCAATAGTCGCTATGGAAATGGTAGTTACAGTAGCAATTCTTATTCCCCCAATTATTATTGGAAGAGCTAACGGCATTTGTACTTTCAAAAATAACTGAAAAGGGTTAAAACCCATCCCTTTCCCGGCTTCTATAATGGATGAATCTATGGACTTAAATGCTGCGAATATATTTCTAACTAAAATATACTGATTATAAATTACTAAAACGAAAATCGCTGTTCCTTTTCCAAGGCCTAATAGAGGTATTAATAAAGCAAATAATGCTAGACTAGGCACAGAATAAATAACCCCTAAAGAGGATAAAACTACTACAGATAAAACTTTTGACCTTAAAATCAAAAGTGATAGAGGGATTGCAATCACGAGTGATATTGAAATACTTAGTGATACAATTTGAAGATGCTGTAGCAGCAAAGTTAACATATTATCATGATACTTATATAAATACTCTATCATGCACTATCCCCCCTGTTCACTGACTTATTTTTAATTGCTCAAGTGTTATTTTGCCAACAGCTTCATGATTATCCTTCTCAACAATCAAATGATCGATATTTTTTTTAAGAAAATATGCTAACAAATGTTGCAAATCCTCATTTTCATTAACTCTTGTGTCATCTTCCATTGTTTTTGAATCCAAAGGAATCATTACAGAACTCGCACGTACAAACTTAAGTTTTTGAATAACATTCTCTGAAGAGACCAAACGGGTAACAAATTCATTTTCTGGATGAAATAATATATTGTACGGTGTATCGAACTGTTGAATTTTTCCTTTATCCATGATTATTACTTTATCCCCCAATTTGAAAGCTTCATTAACATCATGAGTTACAAAGAGAATTGTCTTATTAAGCTTTTTTTGAATTCTTAGGAGTTCCTCTTGAAGATTTAGTCTAGTTATAGCATCTATCGCTCCAAAAGGCTCATCCATAAGCATTATTTCAGGATCAGCAGCCATAGCTCTTGCTATTCCAACCCTTTGCTGCTGGCCTCCTGATAATTGCCTTGGATATCTTTTTTTGAAATCCTTAGAAGGAATACTCACTAAATCTAACAATATATCAACTCTTTGCGCTATGTCTTTCTTTTTCCACCTTAAAATATTCGGAACTGTAGCAATATTTTCCTCCACAGTCATATGAGGAAATAGCCCAATTTGTTGAATGACATATCCAATTTTCTGCCTATGTTTTTCAGCGGGAATATTTTTAATGTTTTCTTTGAAAAATAATATTTCCCCTGAGGTTGATTCATATATTCTATTTATCATTTTCAAAAATGTAGTTTTACCTGAACCCGAAGTTCCCAGTATTGTTATAAAACTACCTTCTTCAATACTGGCACTTACATCTGTTACAGCATATTGCTCTGAACCCTTAAATTTTTTGCTTACTTTTACAAATTCAATCGCTACCCTTTTCAAAAGATTTACCTCCTTCCGTGTATATCCATTTTCTATTTTGCTAATTCCTTTTCAAAAAAATTCTTAGCTACCTCTGAGTATTCTTTTTTATCTATGTCTACTTCTGAATTTAATTTTATTATTGACACGTTGTCAATTTTGCTTGTAACCTTATTTAAAATATCTTTTATTTGAGGATTCTTTTCAAGAAGGTCTTGCTTTATAACTGGGGCTATGTTGTACGGTGGCCATGCATTCTTATCATCTTCGAGAATCGCAAACTCAGTTTTACTTAATTGTCCTTCTGTTGTATATGCTACAGCAACATCTGCTTTATCATTATGAAGCACATCATATTTAATTCCATTATCATAGATCTTTTCATCTTTAAATTTAAAATCCCCATAAGCCATTGTCAAAGCTTGCAGTCCATCTAATCTTTCATCAAATTGACCTTGCGATGCAAATCTTATACTTCCTGCTCTTTTTTGAAGATCGGTTATAGTGTGTATATTATATTTATCAGAGGCCCTTTTGGAAATCACTAATCCCTGCCCATCATTTGCAGAAGATGGATCAAGCCAAATCAATTTAAATTTCTCCTTGTATTTCGTTGAAACCTCATTATAAACTTCCTTTGAATCAAACTTTGGCTGCTGCTTTAAAACAGATAATAATCCTGTACCAGTATACTCAGGGTAAACATCAATATCTCCATTTACAAGTGAAGTATGAACCACAGCACTACCAAGATTAAATTTTCTGTAAACTTTATAACCTTCTTTTTCTAAAGCAACTGCATATAATTCAGATAAAATTAAAGATTCTGTAAAATCTTTAGATCCAACTTTTATTGTAGGTTTACTTTTAGTTTGGGATGTATTTATATCCCCAGATGAAACACTCTTTTTAGAACAGCCAGTTAAAACTGAAACTGTAACCAAGGCTGTTAATACAGAAACTACGACTAAGCTTTTTAATCTCTTATTCATAACTACTCACTCTCCTACATAGTATTCTTTAGTCTCTTTGATACTTTGTTATACTTTGTTCTAACATAAATAACAACATTTCTGCGATTACCGAAAGCAGTGCAACTGTTGCTCCCCCTATTATTAATATTCTAAAATCATTCATACCAAGACCCGTGAAAATGAAATCTCCTAGTCCTCCAGCTCCTATATAAGATGCTAAAGTCGCACTAGCAATTACTTCAACCGCAGATGTTCTAACTCCCGTAATTATTAATGGAAGTGCTAATGGAATTTCAATTTTATAAAGCATTTTCTTGTAATCCATTCCCATACCTTCAGCACTTTCTAGAACAGATGCATCAATATTTTTTATCCCTAAATATGTATTTATAAGTATTGGTGGTATAGCTAAAATCACAAGTGCCAATAGTGCTGGCAAGTATCCAGTCCCAAGTATTGGCATAACTAGCACTAAGATTGCAAGGCTTGGAATAATCCTAAAAAGATTAAATATATTCATTATAGGCTGTGTTGCTTTTGTGAATTTAGCACATATAATTCCCAAAGGTACCGCTATTATTATACTTATTAAAACTGCTGTAACACTAATATTAATATGAATCCTCACTGCTTCATAGTATTTATCAATGTGGCTTAGTAAATAGTCCATAACCTCATTTAACATTTTCATCTACCCTTTCTAAAAAGTAATTTCTACTTATAACTTTATTTATTGAGAATGTCTTAAAAGTATACTAATACATATAATTGTATGAGCTAATGTACTAAAATAATTACACTTATCACAAAAAATTATAGCAGCCAATTTATATATAAAAAACTATAAACTGGCTGCTGATCAAATTATAATACATTTTCTATTTTTGTAATTCTGGTACAATATTAGGTGGTATTTCTCCTTGCAGTGCTTTAACAAGATTTTGAGCAGCCATCATAGCCATATCAAAACGGGTCTTTTGCGTTGCTGATCCTATGTGTGGAACCGTAACTACATTTGACATTTTAAGCAGTATATTTTCAGGATTAACTGGCTCTTTTTCATACACATCCATACCTGCGCCATAAATCTTTTTACTTTGAAGTGCTTCAATTAAGGCCTGTTCATTTACTGTTTGACCCCTAGAGGCATTGATAAATATAGCAGTATTCTTCATTATATTGAATTCCTCAAAATCTATAAGGTGGCGCGTTTCATCATTAAGTGGAGTCATTAATACAATGAAATCAGATTTAGCTAGAAGTGATTTAAAATCGCAATATTTAATGCCTAGTCTTTCTTCTACATCTTTTTTTCTGTTTCTGTTGTAGTAGCAAACTTCCATATCAAATCCAAGCTTTGCCCTTTTAGCTACTGCTTCTCCTATTCTACCCATACCAATTATGCCTACTGTTGAGTGGTGTACATCTGTTCCATAGAGTGTTTCGTTATCATCTCTAGTCCATTTACCTTCCTTTACATATCTGTCTAATTTCGCAATTCTCCTTGCACAAGATAACATCAGTCCAAATATTAAATCTGCAACAGTATCATCTAAAACACCTGGAGTATTCGTACCTATAATGTTCCTCTCTTTCATTACTTGTAAATCAAAGTTATTATATCCAACTGTAACATTGCTAATAGCTCTTAATTTAGGAGCCCTATTTAATAGTTCTTGGTTAATACAAAAATCGGATAATAATACACCGTCTTTATCAGAGAGTTTATCTAATAGTTCACTTCTTGAAATTTCTTTTTCTCCCTCCCATTTTTCATAATCACAAAATCGTGCAATATAATTTTCTACTTCTCTAGGTATACGCTGAGCAATGTATATTTTAGGTTTATTCATGATCTTCCTCCTTTAAATTATTATTAATAATAATTTTCACTATTCCTTTTTTTCTTTATTATACATAAAATTACCCTTCAATGTAGATTTTTTTTTATTTATCTACTCTATAATGTATCTTTAAAGAGGTAATATATTTTTATCTTTTTATTAGAGTGGTATAATGTTTCTAAAACATATTGCAAGAAATGCTATGAATGACAATAAATAAACGATACAAAATAATCTAGTATACCCAAGCAAAAATACTAGAATAAGAGTATAGAATGGTGGTAATAATATGAAGGATCCTTTTAATATTATATTTGATGAGGTCTCGGAAGGCCTCATAGTAGTCGACCCAAATGGAGTAATTAAATGTTATAACAGAATGGCTAAAGAGATCTTTGGAATTATATATAACCAGGGCATAGGGCATTCTGCTGGCAGTATCGTAGAAAATGATATTGTAATAATCGCTGATACAATGCTTGGTGAGGATGATGGGGGGCTAACTCTTGAAGACTTAAAAAATATAGGGGTATCCTCTCAAAAATTGAAACAAGGAGATGCCTTTGTTTCAATAGGTATTATGGGAGATAAATCATACAATGGTGTAATAGAATGCACTTCTTCTAGAGAAAGTACTTTGTATCTTGAAAACATATATTCTAAAAATAAACTAACTGCAGCTATTGATTTTTGTAACAGGGTGGCGATTATATCTATAAATGATATTAAATATACACTTAATTATACGAGGTCCATAGGACATATGGTAGTTTTATGCGGCAATACAGGTAAGGTAAAATTTTATCAGGCTAGAGGCTACACCAGTAGGCGAGATGATATAAAAAAGCTCCTTAATGGAACCATATTTGCTTCAAAGGGAGATTATAACTATACAATTGATGTGGTTGGACACAGTATTTTTGATGTTCACCCTAAAGAAACGAATATAAATATTGTAGATTTTGTAGAAGCCGCAAACGGTAAATATATTTCTTATACTAATCAGGTTAAGGACATAAATGGCCGGTCTACAAGATGCTCTTTAGTTCAGCTAAAAGATGACAACAAAATTATAGGTGCCTTATTAAAGGTTCAAGACATAACTGAGCTTGAAAATATAATTAAAGAAAGAGACTATGCCATAGCATCTCTTAATGATGCTGAAAATAAACTTAAAGATTATGACGAATTCAGAAGGATTATTGGACAAAGTGACAGCATAAAGGCTGTAAGAAAGCTTGCCAGAAAGGCATCAGAAATAGATTCTACAGTACTTCTGTTAGGCGATAGTGGTACAGGAAAGGGACTCGTAGCAGAGTGCATACATAAAGGTAGTAGAAGAACTAATAAGCCATTCATATATGTAAATTGCGCTTCTATACCCAAGGAATTAATAGAAAGTGAGCTCTTTGGATATGAAGGTGGCGCGTTCACCGGTTCAAAAAAAGAAGGTAAAAAGGGTCTATTTGAGGTTGCTCATGAGGGGACTATTTTTCTCGATGAAATAGGGGATATACCTTTATATATGCAAGCAAAGCTACTACACGTCTTGCAAAGCAAACGATTTAATAGAGTCGGTGGTACACACTACATAGAAGTTGACGTAAAAATTATAGCTGCAACTAATAAGGATTTAGATATAGCTGTCAATCAGGGAGAATTCAGAAGAGATTTATATTATAGGATTAACGTTTTCCCTATTTTTATACCGCCGTTAAGATTAAGAAAAGAAGATATTTATACGTTGATTATGTACTTGACTCCTAAGATTTGCAAAAGAGCGGGCTGCGAAGAGAAAAGAATATCGGCGGGTGTTATAAAAAAAATGCTTATGTACGATTGGCCAGGAAACGTCAGAGAGGTTGAAAATGTTCTTGAAAGAGCAATAAACGTATCTGATGAGCATACAATTTTTACGAAGGATATAAGCATCATAACCTCAGCGAAAGGCTCAGAAAGCTGTAGCTTTGGATATTCTCTCAAGGGTGCAATCGAAATTGCAGAGCGAAAAGCTATTGAAAATGCACTAAAAATCACAGCTGGAGATAAAACCGAAGCTATGAGGATACTTAACATAAGCAAATCAGGTTTTTACGAAAAACTTAAGAGGTATAATCTTCAAAATAAAATCAATGATTGATATGGATCATTGATTTTATTTTGAACAACATACTTATAAACAAATCAAGTCCAAAACTGTGGAATCAGTCCAAAATATTGGACTCATTCTGAAAATAACACTTTTCGGAGTTCACAAAAATTTAGAACAGATTTTTTTCCAATATTTTGGACGCATTAACAAACTAAATCTTTGATTTATATAACTTTCCTGTATTGGCATGATAATTGCTAATTTATAAATACAATAACACTTTAAATCGATAATAAAGTAATTTCACAAAATCAACCAGGAGGTGTTTTCATGAAAAGAAATTATATAAATGTAAATGAAAAAGGACATCTAGAGTTTTTTGGATGCGATACGGTAAAATTGGCAGGAGAATTCAAGACGCCTCTTTATGTTATGAGTGAAGACGGAATAAGACAGAGTTGTAAACAGGTGCGCGAGCATTTTATGGATAAATACCCCAATACGCTTGCTTTATATGCCAGCAAAGCTTTCAGCAACATTGCCATGTGCAAAATAATAAAAGAAGAAGGTCTTGGCATAGATGTTGTATCAGGCGGCGAATTATATACCGCATGTAAATCTGGCTTTCCAATGGAAAAAGTATATTTTCATGGCAACAATAAATCGCAAGAAGAGATTGAACTTGGTATAGATAATAATGTTGGCTGCTTTGTTATCGATAGCTTTCACGAAGTGAAACTTTTACAAAAAATAGCCCAAAAGAAAGGTGTTGTAGTAAGGGCTATTTTAAGAATATCCCCTGGCATTTCAGGTCACACACATGAATACATTTCTACTGGACAGTTAGATTCAAAATTTGGCTTCCCTATACAGGGTAATGTTGCTTTTGAGGCTATAGAAATGGTAAGCAAATGTGAAAACATAAAATATAGCGGTATACATTGTCATATAGGTTCACAAATGTTTAACAAGGATGTTTATAAAGAAGCTGTTCATATAATGACAAAATTTATGCTTGATTTAAAGAACAACTTAGGCCTTAAAACAGAAGAGCTAAATATGGGCGGTGGCTTTGGAATCTACTATTCTAATGGCGATAAACCTCTTGAAATGAGTGAGTTTATAGAAGTAATAATGGGTAATATATATGGAGATTGCAAGAAATATTCATTAGAAACTCCTAGAGTTCTCATTGAACCAGGAAGATGGTTAGTCGGAGAAAACGGTATAACCCTTTATACAATAGGAGCTATAAAAGAAATTGAGGGAATAAGAAAATATGTTAGTGTAGATGGTGGTATGGCAGATAATCCAAGACCTGCCCTATATCAAGCTGAAAACGAAGCTATTGTTGCGAATAAGGCTGATAAAGAAAATGAAGACCTTGTAACTATTGCAGGAAGATGCTGTGAATCGGGTGATATGCTGATCCACGATATAAAGCTTCCTAAAATGGAAACAGGTGATATACTTGCAATGCTTACTACAGGAGCCTATAACTACTCGATGTCCAGTAATTACAATAGATTACCGAGACCAGCAGTGATAATGCTAAAGGCTGGTAATTCAAGGTTAGTTGTTAAAAGGGAAACCTATGAGGATATCGTAAGGAATGATTTAGACTAAAAAAGAAAAAAATATTTGTTATTTATTTTAGTAATATATCATTTCCAAAAATCAGTAATCCAAGCTTAATCCCCCCATAATAAAAATAAAAGGCATATCCCGTAGGACTGCCTTTTATTTCCTTTGTAATAATGATTACAAAGACTCTGCGTTAAATCATCTCCTGAAATGTCGTTAAACAGAAATTTTACCCATAGCTGCTGCTATTATCATAACAATCGCCACTATAACCATAACTATCATGGACAACTTTTCTTTCTGAGTAATAGCTTCTTTTTTTTCTTTTTTTGCTTTCAAATAAAAACCTAACCCTAATGCATAAATTACAACTGCTAAACCTAAATATCCAATTCCCACTGCATATATAACATAAATTGAATATATACCTGCAATTACTGCTATAATTTTTTCCTTAAGATGTCCACTTTCTTTATTATATACCTTAAATGCATACATAGAAGATAATAAGTATGGTATTAATATATTAGTAGTACACATATGTGTCACAACAAAATAAGCTTTTTGCAAGCCTGGTGAGAGCATAGCTAGCAACCCTATTTGTGTTGCTACCATTCCAAATAAAAGAGCATTTATAGGCACATTTTTATCATTGTTCTTTTTAAACCATTTAGGCATTAACCCATCCTGTTCTGCTGGAACATATAAAATTTCTGTGGTTATCAAAAGCCAGCAAAGTAAAGCACCCATAACAGAAATTAAAATTCCCACTTTAACTATAATAGCCCCTGCACTTCCCAATGCAGTCTGTGCTAAAACAGCTGCTAATGGAGTTTGTGCTGCAACTAAAGCCTTAGCTGGCAAAATACCCATTGACAATATAGATATTGATACATAAAGTATCGCTGTTATAACAAGTGAGATTATTGTTGCTTTTCCAACCACTATATGAGATTCTGCCCTTTGAGACAAAACTACTAAGCCTTCAACACCTACGAAGCACCATAAAATTGTTCCCATTGCGCCACTTATCTGTTTTCCTATACTAACGGTGTCTCCACTGACTGCTAAAACTGTCTTCCAATTTTCAACATTAAATGTACCTAGTTTAAAAGCTGAAAGGCCAAATACAATTACTAGAATTAGTGGTATAACTTTGCCAATTGTAACTACCAAATTGAGTATACCAGCTTGTCTAATTCCTCTTTTTATTACAAAATAGTATGACCACAAAACAATAGATGCAAGTAAAAATGCTAAAACACGAGGCATTGTGTATCCTTCTCCAATTAAGCTATTTATAGTCTTGAAAATTAAAACAATAAATGCAACATTGCCAAGGAATGAACTTGTAAAGTAACCCCAAGCAGAATTAAAACCTATAAAATCACCATATCCATCTTTAGCATAGGAATAAATTCCCCCGTGTAATTCAGGTTTTTTATTTGAAAGCAAGTAAAATACTAATCCTAGCATTACTACCCCAAAAACTCCAATACCCCATGAAATTAGGACTACCATTGGATTTGTTGTTGTTATTAAATCTGTAGGGCTATTAAAAATACCTGATGCAATCATAGTACCTATGCCTAAAGCAACAAGTAACCCTAGTCCTAATTTTTTATTATTTTCTTCCAATATAAAAAACCTCCTCTAATATCTTTTTACTTTAGTAAATTTCTAACGTCTGATAGTATTGCTCTTGGAACTGGTAAATCGAGCATTGTTTTGAGTCCTGGTTCTGCATTCATTACTAGTGGAATCATATTAACACATATAGCTATTGTAGCGATTCCTCCTGGTATTTCTGGTTTTATTTGAAGGTTCAAGTTTGGAACTCCGTTAATTGTAATATAATCTCCAGTATCAACATTCTCAAGTTCTGGTCTTATCTGCTGAGGATGTTCCATTGTAGCAAATACTTTATCTCCTAAATTTGCATATCCCAATTGGCTACATCCAGCAACCTCTCCAGCATTTACTGAGATAATATCTGTTTTACGTGGCACAGTTGTAACAATTGGTGATTTTTCTTGTCTAATATTATTGAACTTAATATTAAATGCTTCTTCAAACATACCAAATGATTGTAAAAATCCTACGTGCCCATCTACTGTATTGTCTTTAACACCCTGTATAAATGCTTCTGGTTTTAAGCCAATACCTTGCTCAACCATAACTGCCCTGCCAAAGCAAGCTAAGTCATTAACTCTAGTAGCCTTTATGCTATCAACTGTGTCAGAAACTCCTGTAAGCATTATTGCAACTAAATCCATTATAAATCCAGGATTTACTCCAGTTCCTAATATTGAAACCTTATTTTCTTTAGCAATTCTATCCATTTCATCTGATAATTCTGGGTCTAAAGCTCTTGGATAGGACATTTCCTCAGCTGTTGTTACAATATCCATGCCAGCAACTGCTGCCATTTTTATTAATGGAAATACAACTTTTGTAAATGAAGCTGTAGCCATAAGGCAAACCTCTGCAAAACCCTTCTTTATAACATCTCCAGCATTTTTTGTAACTATACATGAATTATCTTCATTTGCTGGAACACCTAACACTTCATAAAGTTTTTTGCCAACCTTACTCGGATCCATGTCAATAGCCCCTACGATAGTAAATCCTTTTTTGCTTAATACCATTCTAGCAATACCGCTTCCCATTGAACCTAATCCCCAAACTACAACTTTTATTTTATTTCTCATAATATTTTCCCCCTCATAATTTTATATTTTACTCTATATGTTAAACTGCGTCTTAATTAATTATTGTAATACTTCTCCACATATGGAGAGGTCATTGCTGCAAGCAAACATCCATAATCTATTTTAAAATCTACTATATCGCCAACTGTTAGTTCTTTTTTACTATCAGTCACATCTAAAATTAAATGGTCGCTACTTGCACCAAAAATGCTTATATCTGTGTCCAAAGGAATTAACCCTTCAACTCTTATATCTTGTCTTCCAATTGCTATAATAGCCCTTTTTCTTATTCCTTTATCTTCAAAGTGAGGTTTATTACCAAAAGCATCCATTCCTATAGTGCCTGTTGGTACTGTTGGTTTACTCTTTATTTCAACTACCTCCCCACTGAGTATAAAGGCATCTTCATAGCAATTAGGTACTGCGAGTCCAAAAGAAGTCTCCCTACCAAGAACTATTGCTTCTCCAATTCTAAGCTGATTTATTTCTTCTGGCATAGTATCATTAATAACCATATATAAACTACTTGAATTCCCCCCTGAAATTATAGGTAACCTTAAACTAAAGTTTTTTTCTATATCTAATTTTAACTTTATAAGCTTACCTAAGTTTTCTGTGTCAGGAATTACCCCACCATAACAAGTAACATTGGTTCCAAGTCCAATTAAATTAATATTATCTAATTTTACTATTTTACTCACAATGGAAGCTACGTCGTCAATCAATACTCCTTCTCTTAAATCCCCTAAATCTACCATTAGTATAACGTTGTGCATCTTATTTAAATCTTTTGCAGCTGCTCCTAGCTTCCTAATTGTGTCGATCTCTGAATTTAAGCTGCAATCGCTATACTTCACAACTTCATAGACTTCGCTTATCATTGGAATTCTAAGCATCATCTTTTTACAATTTAAATCCTTTAGTTTTTTTAGATTTAAGATTCTAGAATCAGCAACCTCAGTCACCCCAGCTCGTAGTATAGCTTCTACAATAGGCTTTTGTGCACAAAATACTTTAGTTACGGATGTAACATCTATATGCTTTTTATTACACATTGCTAGGATTGTTTTTACATTGTGTGTTAATTTTTTCAAGTTCACTTCCACACAAGGATAATTTTTTTTCATATAGATACTCCCCTTTTGAAATGTCGTTAATTCCCATATCCTTTGTTATACCTAAACTTTGAGTTAATAACGCTATTGCCACTTCTTTATTTTCTCTACTTAAAACCCCTGCACAAGCCATAATATAGTTTTTATCTAGAAGCACTTTAGCACCTTTTTTAGGTAGCATTGTAACTTCGTCTTTTAAGTGTCTTATTTCTAGTAGCAAAGCTTCTCCACTCGGAAGCCTTGTAAGCGCCCCTCCGGTACCTATTATATATTTAACCTCAGATAAATCCTTACCATAAGCCACAAAACCACTTTCACCATCATATTTTCTTTTTATAAATCCTACATGCCTATCTATTGCAACGGATATAGCTTTCTTCGCTAGCAGGCTGCTTGCATTTATATCATCCATATCTTCCGGTATAGGTTTTATGTGCAACTTTATATATTCCTTAGTATATTCACCTAAATCCCTAACGTCAAGTAAATCTATTACATTTTTGCTGTTAATAAAAACTCCAAGGTCTCCTTCTACAGTTCTTTTAGCCTTTGGTTCAGGATTTATTAGCATATCTAAAACTATTCTACTTCCTTCTGTAACAGAGTGCACATCCGTGGTAGCCCCTCCTACATCAAAAACTACTAAGTCCCCTATCATATCATATAAAAGTTTTGAGCTCTCCATAACTGCTCCTGGAGTTGGCATTATGCTTCCATTCACCATTTCTTTTATTTTATTCATTCCAGGTGCTTTTACAATATTCTTCTCAAAGGCTTCTTGTATTATTTTCCTTGCAGGCTCCACATTTAACTCATCTATACTTGGATAAACGTTGTCAATTAAATAAAGTTCTTGCCCTTCAAATATCTCTTTTATTTCTTCCCTATTTTCAATATTTCCACAATATACAATGGGTTTGTTATATTTTTCTTGGCTTATAATTTCTGCATTATAAAGAGAGGTTTCCCTTTCACCATAGTCAGTGCCTCCAGCAATCATTATCATATTAGGATTTATATCATGTATTCTCTTTAGATCACTTTTTCGCATCTTCCCAGCAGTAACCATTTTTATGATACCACCAGCACCAAGAGCTGCTTCTCTAGCAGCCTTAACAGTCATTTGCTGCATAAGTCCGTGAACAGTTATTCTAAGTCCCCCTGCAGCACTAGACGTCGCTAACATCTTTTTCCATGTAATTGATTCTCCAATTTGATTTTCAATATCTTTAACAGCATTTTTTAATCCTATAGTTACATCACCATCTATTACTGTTGTACAGCTATTACCTTGAAAAGGTATATCTACAATAACCTGTCCCTTATCATCATAGTATACATTAAAAGCAGTAACCAGGGTAGTGGTGCTACCTATTTCAGCAACAAGATAATTTACCTTCACAAGCAATCGCTCCTTTTATTCTTCTTCTTCATTATCAGGCAAACCCATTAACCTTTTGATTATGAAGGATGCAACAGCTGTACCATTTGATCCACGTCCAAATCCAACATCCATACCGTTTGCTTTAGCTATTTCATCAGTTACTTGTGTACCACCGGAAACAAGTATAATCTTATCTCTTACTCCTTTTTCGATGCAAAGATCACTAAGTTTTTTCATGTTCTTTGTATGAACATCGTTATGGCTAATTATTGTACTACACAATATAGCTTGAGCTTTTGACTCTATAGCTGCATCTACTAGTTTTTCTATTGGACATGAAGTTCCAAGGAAAATTGCTTCTATACCAAATCTTTCAACTCCGCCATGTTTAATATCAATAACTTCGCGAACTCCAACAGAGTGTTCATCTTCACCTACTGTGGCTGCAACAACCTTAAGTGGATGTCCTTTTACATAATCTTTCATTTGTTGATCTGTTAGTGACTTTCTTCTCTTTGGAAGAACTAACTCATCACGTTTTACAGGTGTAAAATCACATACGCCTTTTATTTCCACAAGAGTTCCCTCAGCTTTTTGTAACACTTGTTTATGAATAATTTCTACATTTTTCAAATTCATTCGCGTGCCCATTTCAAGTGCTGCTGCTTCACTAATTTGTTCATTTTCCGGGATACATAAAGTGATTTTTACATACCCGTCTTTAGCCCATTGGACTTCTGGAATTACAGTACCATCTTCTTTAACTTCTTCCATTCTCTTAAATACATTGTCATTATCATCCAATTCATCGATATATTGAATTTTGGAATGGTTACATAATGTACATTCATCTATTGCATCGCAAGGTCTTTTATATTCTTTTGGAACATTATTGTATCCAAAATGGCCACAAACTGGTGCAAAATAATCTGATTCTCTTTTTACAATTGTTCCGACAGCATCTCCGCCCGCAATCTTTCTTGCAATACCATCATCATTTCTTTCTGGATATTGACCAGAATCAATAAAGAATCCTGAATCAACAGCTTTAAAGTATCCACCAACTTCAAGTATTTCCTCAAAGAACAAAATAGCTCTTTCTTGAATTTCTCTTGCCTTTTCTGGTAAATATCCTGTTTTCTTAAGCTCTATCATGTCCATTAATCCATCCATACCTATAAATGCCTGTTTAGCTGTGTTTATAGCATGAATATTATTATAATGCCAAGGAACATTACGTCCTTCATCTGGAGTTATTGTACTTTGAATGTCTGCTGATGTTAGTTCTGATATTAAAAGATTCAAAGTATGTCCAACTGTAGCTTCTCTTTCACAAGACTCTATATACTTAGTATTCATTTGAGCTCTCATTTTGTATCTTTTGAAAAACTCACGAAGTGCTACTGCATAAGGCAGATCATATCTCATACAAGGAGCTGGTGCAGATGTTGGGGGTACAGTTGATAAAGAAATGTTTTCTGGTTTCATTCCAACGAGTTCTGAAAAACAAGAATTTATAGCATGTTGTACCATAAGTTCTGGCATTACCTTATATCCCTTCATAGCTGTTGCGTTTGCATTATGTGCACCATCTATTTGAAGCATTCCTGCATGAGCCATTATACCCTTTGCAACTGCAGCATCAACGAAAGATCTAACCATATTAATATTTCTATAAAGTACATTGTATTGTGGATCTTGATGAGCTCCATTAACGCCTTCTTCTGCGAACATAACCGCTACATCAGGACCGGCAACGCCCGATACATAGGAATGGAAATTAATTTTTCTTCCTACTTCTTCTTCTATTAAATCTATAGCTTTTCTTGTTGCTCTAATTTCTTTTCTAGTTATTGGTACCCCCCCAAACCCTTCTGGGCTTCCTTCTAATAATCCATCAAAGTGACTTTGACCCATTGTCCTTATAACCATTAAATGATCCGCACCATGCCATGCTGCCATTCTCATTCTTCTTATATCATCTTCAAATCTTCCTGAAGCAATTTCTGTCGTAATAACTGCTCTTGGTTGCGGATCTATATTTTCAAAGCTTCTTGCTGCTGGAAGAGGTTGACTCTTCTTTAAAGGTGCTGATATTTCATGATATGTGAATTCTCCAACCTTTCCAGTTTCATTTTCTTCTCTCCAGTGCCATCCTCTCCATTTTGGTTCATACTTATCTAAGTCTTTTAATATTTCTTCTACATTAAGCTTTTCATTTTCTTGTAATTTTTCTTGCATTAGTTCTCACTTCCCTTCATTTTTTCAGATACAATATCCCACCCTATTCCTTTAGAGAGTTCTGCTCCTGCTTTAAGATAGTCCATATTTTTAAGCTTTGCATAAGTTAAAATTACATTTCCTATACCTTTTCCAATCAAATTCCATTTTGCTGCATAAGAAATTATAGGCTGAGCTTGCATACTAGAAAATCCCATTCTAAGTACTACAGAACGTTCAATAGCTGGTGATGTATGCGTATACGCTAAATCCACCATTGGTTTTACAACTTGATTAGTAAGGCTCCAAAATCTTTCATATAACTGATCATTAGTCAAACCTTTCAAATGTTCTCTTCTTTTTTCAAAATCATCTTCTCTTTTCATAAATTAAACTCCCCCTAACATATTTCAAGATTATGTTTTGCAAGATTATTACATTTCTACATTATGCTGTTTTAATATTTCTACTATTTCTTCTTTAGACATTTTTGTTTCTAAAGACAAAAACTCAATATCAACCTGCTGCACTCTATTCTCAATCAATTTCTTAATAACATTTTTCATGTAGGAATTCTTCAACCCTTCCATGTCTATATCTGTGACTGTTACTATTGATGGATGAGACGGAATTACTATATTCTCGCCAGGTACTTGCTGGCTAGGATTACCCACATAAACTTTAATCCCATTTTCTTTAGCAAAATTAAGCTGAGGCAATAAATGTTTTCCAGCTCCCGTATATTCAGTTTCTTGGACAACGATTACGGCATCATCATCGTATTCCTGAGCAATTGCAAAAGCTGCTACTAGGGATACATTTCCTGCTGGACCTCTTTCTAAGCCTTCAAGCTGAGCTAATATTTCAGTCATCCAAAATACTTCACCTTGAGTAGTTGTTACATATCTATCTAAATACCTTAATGGTCTAGCCGCGCTCCTAGGTACATCTGATCTATCTGGATAAGTCATAAATGGAATTCCAAATCCTGTATGGCCTGTGGTAAACGATTTCTTGTTAAAGTCTATATCAGATGCCATATGCAATCCAGAAAGGTCAACCGATGCCCCTATTATCTTTGTTTCCACTGCACCTGCCCTAATAAGTCCTCTTGCAGTACCAGTAACATTTCCACCACCTGCATGAGTTATAATAACTGCATCAGGATCTTTTCCTAATTTTTCTCTACACTGCTCAGCTATTTCATATCCTAAAGTTTCAATTCCTGCTACACCGTACGAGGAATATAATGAAGCATTGTAATAACCTGTATCTTCAAGTATCTTTAGATAAGTATAAAATAATTCAGGACCTACGGAAAGTCTAACAACTTCTGATCCAAACCCCTCACACTTTCTTCCTTTTTCTAATATTTCTGGTTGTCCTATTTTTCTTGAATCATAACATTCATTTGCTATTATACATTTAAGGCCTCTAATATTTGCTTGAGATGCAACCGCTGCTCCATAATTACCTGACGTAGCTGCCCCTACGCCTTTGTACCCTCTCTTCATTGCATCAAATACAGATATGCATGCTCTTCTATCTTTAAAACTTCCGGATGGGTTGCAGCTTTCATCCTTTACAAATATTCTAGCCGCACGTCCAGTCTTAGAAACCTTTCTTGCTAATTTTGTTATATTTCTTAGTTCAAGAAGTGGAGTATTTCCTACCCCTACATCATTTTGAATTTCTTTAACTTCTGCAAATGAGTATTCAACATCTCTCATCAAAGCTTCATAATCAAATGAAAGCTTACCAGTTTCGTATTTACTATAATCTATTCCTATAGATTTAAGAATTATTTCATTCTTTCGGGCCATAAGCTCATCATATTTATTCATACTTTATAACCTCCTCTTAAATTATCACCTACTGTGCTATTATTTCCCTAGCTTGTCTTCCTATATTACTTATTTCTTCAACATACTTACCATAGGTGTGGTAATATCCTGGCTCTATTTCAACAACTTTACCTTTAGCAATTCTGCCTACATTAGTTTCAACTTGCACTTCATCTCCTAATTCACAATCACTAAGGCACTTCCCTCTTATCCAACATTTAAGAGGAGTTTTCTTTGTCTCATCTGGTATATTTAAAGCTCTGTCTTCTGGCATTAAAACGATTTCTTCTACTTCAACCCAGATGCCTTTTTTTATCATAATTTATACCTCCCAAATTTAATATTTATTAAAGCACTTTATTGATATACTCACTTTAATATACAGCAATTACCATGCCAAGTAAAAAACACATGCTTTTAAGCCATCGCTCAAATACATGTGTTTTGAATTCGCAAAATATTCTGCATCTTTTTTTTATAATTGAGAATTAAGCCTAGTAATTTTAGGTAACCTCAGTGTTTCTTGGGATTAGCTATATGCGCAAATTATTTTGCATGCATAGCAAAAAATTTTGCTATTTTAAAATTTTTCTATTATTTTATGTATCTTTATTTTATATTGAAGATTTTGTCTTGAAATATTAAGGTCTCTAGCAGTCTTACTAACATTATAATTATTTTTTCCCAACATTTTTTTTATTAAGTTTTTTTCAATATTACTCATATAACTTTCTAAATCAAAGCTCTCATATGTATTTGATATAACGTCATGAACATTTTCACAATTTTCATGTGTTATTATAGAATCAAAATAGTTTTCTGTTAGAATGGAATTATTGTCCGCCATATTCATTGCAGCTTCAATAACATTTGTTAATTCACGAATATTTCCCGGCCAATTATATTCTTGGAGTTTTCTCATCATATCTTCATCGATACCCCTTATATTCTTACATAGAATTTTATTATATTTTTCGATTATTTTGTCTACGAATATAGTAATATCCTCTTTTCTTTCTCTTAATGGGGGTATATTTATTCTCATTACACCTACCCTATAATAAAAATCTTTCCTCAATTTACCACTCTCAATAAGTTTCTCTGGTTCCTCATTTAACGTAGCTATTATTCTAACGTCAATATATATGCTTTTGGTACTTCCCACAGGCCTTATATAACCATCTTGAAGTACTCTTAAAAGTTTAGATTGAAGATACGGTTCTAAAGAATTAACCTCATCTAATAAAAGAGTTCCATGATTTGCCTCTTCAAATAATCCCTTTTTATTCTCTGCCCCTGTAAACCCTCCCTTTTCTGTACCAAAAAGCATTCCCTCTAGTAATAGGGCAGGAATAGCTGCACAATTTATAGGTATAAAAGGCTTCTCTTTTCTTAATCCATCATAATGAATGCTTTGAGAAAAAACTTCTTTTCCTGATCCAGTTTCTCCATATAATAGTACAGATGAACTTGACATGCTAGCTTTTTTAGCTTTTTCTATAACACTTTTCATAGCAGGATTGTCACCATATATATCACTAAAAGTAAAATGTCTATGAATTTTTTTATTTAAATTTTGCAGTTTACAAACGTTTTCAGTTAGTTCTTTTAGCTGAGTCATGTCTTTAGCTATTTCAATCACTGCTACAACTTTATTATTTAATGTTACTGGCACAGTAGTATTTATAGTAGTGACTTTTTTCTTATATCCATTACCATAATGTTGTATTAAATCCACAATTTTTTTACCGGTCTTTAATACGCTCATAAGTGTAGATTCATCATCTTTTACATCCTCTAGATACTCATTAACCTTTTTCCCTATTACTTCTTTACTATCTACACCTTCTACTTTTCCCATGGCACTATTATAATATATAGTTTTGCCCTCACAATCTATTACTTGAATTCCTTCCTCCAAATTTTCTAATAGACATTCTAATACCTTGTCTGCGTTTAGAAATTTACTATCCATACTTTATCTTTAGTGAGATCTTGTATAAAAGGTACACAAACCCACTAAATACTCACTTCCTTTCTATATCTGATGTATAGCATGTTAATAGTAGACAATTAAAGTTTATCTACTTTCTAATTATGAAAAAAGATTACACCCATGGATAAATCAAGTATTTAATATTACAATATTTTTATAGTTACCATATTTTTTTACATTAAATCTATTTATTATTATTTTCATTATATCATACAAAAATTGTATTGAGAATTTTACATTTAAAATTAGCTAAAGCCATGATTGATCTTTTCAGATTATATTGGAGTTTTAACAAAGTTAACAAAAGCATTCGCAGTGACTGATTCAGAATTATTATCTGAATTTGGTTGGAATATATGGGATAACGACAGATATTTAGTCTTCTAAGACAGGAAATCCAACTTATTAGACACTTATAATTTTAAGACCTTGTAGCATATTATCAATTCTTTTTTAGGTCAAAATGCGAATTAAACTTTCCTTAACACAGGTAATCTTCTAGTATGATATTTAATTACCCCCAGATTAAAAATAAGCCCCTGATTTAGAAGTGTACTCCTAAATCTAGGGCTTATGTCTTTCATATTGTTTACACTAATATATTTTTAACATATTAATTATTTACCAGACTGTTTTTCCATGTCCAGCTGAAAACTGTGACGCTCCATCTCTTTATCCTTTTGACGTTTCCAAGCGTGGAGAACTAGCGCTATGGTAACAACTCCATAGGATATAAACATACGGAAGTATTCCCCAATCATGGCCGATCCAGTAATATATTTACCTGCCATTGGCATGACTATAAACATTAAATGAAATAGCGCAGTACCAACAATGGCATTTGGGATAGAAGCTTTAGTAACCGTTGCACCACCAACTAAAAGTGACGCAGCTGCAAAAAGGGCTGCTTGATCCGCTCCATTATAGGTATTCATAGTCCCTATATTTTGCAAATAAATTATTTGTCCAAAGCAAGCAAGAACTGTTGAAATTACGATGGACTGAATACGTGTCTTATCAACATCAATTCCCGCAGTATCAGCTACATTCATGTCAAGTCCTACAGCTCTCATATCCTGACCCATTTTTGTTTTTTTAAACCAAACAGTGAAGACACAAATCAAACCTATAATCAAAAAGGTTCCAACTGGAATACTTATATTACCTATTTTTATTAAAATTAGGGTGTCAAATCCTTTAGCTACATTCAAGTTCAAAGCATTACGTACACCATATCCTTTAGAAAGGAGCATTGAACTAGTCTTAAATGGTATTATAGATCCGCACAGGTATAAAAGGAAAAATTGATAGATACCTGCGATAAAAAGACCTAGAACCATGGAAGTAATCATCTCACGTCCTTTAGCCCTATTTAGTACAAGGCCACAAAAATATCCCAGGCCTATAGCTATAGGAGCTGCAACAATTGCCGCAAGTAGTAGTCCAGGAGCTCCTGTAATACCCCAGTCAGTGATAAATATCAATCCAATTTGGCCTGCCATAGCACCTAAAATCATCCCAAAGTTGATACCCATTCCCGCCATAATAGGAAGCAGCAGTGATAATACTAGGAAAGAGTTTCTTGCGAGCCTCGTTATAATCTGATCCACCAAATAACTTCCAGAATACTGTGAAAGCGGTATTGCTATTATGCTGATGATTAAAAACATTAACGGCACAACACTGCCCGTAAGTAATGGGCCTATTTTTTTCTTATCAAATTTCATGACCTACCTCCCTTTCCGCGTCAGTGCATATACAATCAATCCGTTAGAAACTATTATTCGGATGATTTCAGACATATCAATATTTATGGCGCTGTTTATCACTGACGGCGTCATTGTCAAAATACCTTGAAACAAAAATGTTCCAATAACTACATTGGCAATTGTTGCTTTATTAACGCAGGCGCCTCCAAGTAGAACAGCTGCCACCGATGGAAATACAAATGCTAAGGGAGAGTTGAACATTTGAACAAAACCAAAGCTTTGCTGAAAAACAATCATACCAACTGCCGCTAGCATTGTTGACAGCATTACTGATACTACTCTCATTTTATTAATATTAATTCCTGACGCCCTTGCATAATCCGGATTAGAGCCCACCGCTGTAATAGCTGTACCAATCTTTGTTTTAAAAAATCCCCAAACTATCAAACACATAAGAATAAAAAATAAAATCATTCCTGTAGGGATAATTAGATATTTTGAAACAGGAATTTTTAAGATATCACTAAGTACATGTATCCAGTACTCTTCAAGACTAATTGTGACCCTAAGCCCCTCACCTTTGAACCCCATAACACTTGCTGGGTTTTTAAAGGGAAGTTTGAGCCATAATATATTCATTAAAAAGACGAACGAGAAACCCACATATGTGGCTATAATCATTTCATCGCCTTTAACTCGATTTAGAAGCAATCCATAAAGAAAACCCAAAACTGCGGCCATAGCAAGTCCTACTAGAAAGGCTACTCCGATTCCTGCCATACCTGTAAGATTAAGCTCTAGGCTCACCACGGCCCCCATCATTCCTGATATAAGGCCTACTGGAACACCAAAGTTCAGGCCACATCCTGATTGAATCATAGGCACCATAGAAAGTACCATAATACCACTCATACCAAAACGCACAATAACATCATTTAAAGATGCATCAACCTTTACCCCGAAAATAGGAGCGACAATAAATAATGCTAAAAGGAACATGGCAATGATGATGCGAGCCCATCCAAAGTTTTTGATGAATTTATTTATCTGAGCCATGTTTTTTCACCCTCTTCGTTTATCTTAAATTCTCCCGCCATTAATAACCCAAAATCAACTACAGGAGCATCTGGTGGCAGAATACCAAATATTTTCCCTTCACAAACAATAGCTATCCTATCACTAATAGATTTAAGTTCTTCCAGTTCTGAGGATATTATAACTATAGTTGTGTTGTTTTCTTCGTTATATTTTCTTAATGCATCTAAAACCAATTTTTTTGCTCCAACATCTATACCGCGGGTAGGCTCAGAGACAAAAAGTAACTTTGGCTTCATAGCAAATGCCTTTGCAAGGCAAACTTTTTGTTGATTTCCACCTGAGAGATTACGCACTGGCTGACGCTGGCTAGTGCACCGAATTTCTAGTGACTTTATGTATTCCAGCGCACATGCTTTCATAGCTTTCTCATCACGCCACTTAATCGCCCCCCCTAAATAACTTTTAAGAAATTTGTTTTGTACTTGCATGGCATTAAAAGCAATATTCCAGTCAATAGGTTCATCTAAAAGTAATCCAACACCTCTACGGTCCTCAGATACAAATGCTATGCCACTTTGTAGCGCATTTAATGTATTGTTTAAACGGAGTGGTTTATCCTCAAAGAAAATCTCCCCGCCTGACATAAAAAGTCCCATAATTCCATTAGGAATTCCAAGCTTACCTTGCCCTGCAAGACCACCAATACCTAAAATTTCACCTCTACGAACCTTTAATGAAACATTTTTAATTGTTTCACCAGGCATGTCCACCCAGAGATTTCGAGTTTCGAAAATTATATCCTTTTCGTCAATTTTTACTACTGGCCTTATATATTTAGCTTCTGCATCAACATCTCTACCTACCATCCATTCCGCAATTTGTCTTACATCCACATTCTCTGCTGGTGTCTCTACAACAACTAACCCATCCCTGAGTACAACAATAGTATCGCAAATGGCTGTTATTTCATGAAGTCTGTGAGATATAAACACAATGGAAATACCGATATCTGCAAGAAGCCTCATAGATTTCAATAGAACCTCAGCTTCAGATTCTGTAAGTACTGCAGTTGGCTCATCCAAAACAATAAGTTTAACCCCACTTCTGTTAATTTCACGTGCTATTTCTATAAATTGCTTATGCCCAACTGGCATTTCAGATACCAGTGTTTCTGTATCCAGCCGAACCCCTAATGTATCTATGGCCTTTTGAGCGCTCTTTCGAATTTCTGGTAAGTCTATAGTTTCCATACGTTTACCTAGGACCTTTGAAATCAAGCTTTTCTTGGTCTTTTCCATGTTAAGAAGTACATTCTCTCCTACCGTAAATCCAGGAATTAGTGAAAATTCTTGGTGTACCATTCCTATTCCTGCTTTTAAAGCATCCACAGGGCTCTTGAATTTGATTTTTTCTCCATTTAAATAAACAGAACCTTCATAACCGCCAGTTTCAGAAATCACCTTCATACCAAATAAGATATTCATCAATGTAGATTTGCCCGCTCCATTCTCTCCGACAAGTCCCAATATCTTTCCTTTTTCAAGTGTGAAACTTATATCTTTAAGCACTCTGTTTCCGTCATATTCTTTGCCAACGCCTTCTACCTTAAGTAGTACATTTTCTGTAGACAATAAATTCACCTCTATCCCAACATAAGGAAAATTACTTTGCACACATATGCAAGCAAAGCAATTCACACTTATTTGGTTATAATAATAATAATAATAATAATAATAATAATAATAATACACTGAGAATAGTCTATATAGACCGCTTCCTAAATGTTCAATATTTTTTAGCTTATTTTGTAAGCTTATATTGTGCTGGTACAACTTCTTTACTGTTACCTAGGTATCCTTTTCCAAATACATAAGTGTCTTGATAAATCATTACGTGGTTAGAAATCTCGTTTCCACTAACTCTATCTGTATACAGTGAACCATTCCACTCAGCGCCTGGTGTATATGCACCAAATGCCTTTATTACATCAGAAAGATTGCCCTTTTGCATTGTGCCTTCTACCACGTTCTTGCCATATTCTACTAAACCTTCACTAGCTGTGTATCCATAAGAAAATGCCCATGTACCCATTCTTTCAGAACCACCTTTAGCAACTACAGTTTCTTCAACTTTTTTAAGGATAGCAGGCCAATCTCCAGCTTCTTCTTTTAAATCAATACCGAATGCACCCGGATACCCCATTACTGGTGAAGGAAGATCTGGTTCAACAAATATCGCCCCCAGTTCTGCAACACGTTTTAGAAGTGGCTCTGTTTGAGCATCATTTGTGCAGAAAAATGCTGTATCTTCTCCATATTTTTCAACCCATGCAGGCATTTTTTCAAGAATAAATTGTTGTGCTCCTGGAACTCCAACGTCACTGGTAGGGTCTGGAGCTGTTTCAAATACGAATTTAATTCCTAAGTCTTTACAAGCTTGTTCCATAATATTTTTTCTGAGTGAAAGAAGTTCTATACTCATATGTCTAGGGAAAGAAATGTGCACGAAAGTTTTTGCGCCCATCTTTTTCGCAGCGAGTATCATAAGGTATCCACGGCTTACGTTATCAGGATCCACAACTAAATCCGCAGCTTCTTCAATCATAGCACTATCTTCTTGAGAAGAATTAGCTAACAATAATATATCAGGTCTTTTTTCACGAATCTGCTTAAATGCTGCAACAGTACCTGGAACTGCTTGATTTACTACTATTACTTTCATGTCTGCATCATCTGCAAGACCAGTAATTGTTCCAATAGTAGTTTCTAGTTCTTGCGTAAAATTATCTGGATAAGTAACATGCTTTATCATTCCGCCGGAAGCAGCATCGCCATACTTTTTAATCATTGCTTCGGCACCACGCAACTCATCCTCACCTTGTGATACAGTACCCGTAACAATACCAATGTGCATCTTTTTCGCCTCATCTCCAGCAGGTGTTTTTTTTGCGCACCCTACCACACCTAATGTTAGAACTAAACTTAAACCAATTGCTAATGATCTTTTTAACATTATAAGTCCCCCTTTTTTCATTTTTCAGAGTAATTCTCATTTATAATACAAAAATCCTAAGTATAATAGCTCCCAATATGCGCAAGTCTAAACCCATATTATTTAACTATTTACTTTTCTTGGATTATTAAACGCTTCTGTTAATCGACCCTATAATGACCATAAAATTCTAACTTTATGCAATTAATTCCTTTTCAATAAAGAAATCAGCACCTCTGTTATTAAACAGAAGTGCTGATTTTTCTTAAAATCACTTGCTAAATTGAAAATCTTTCAAAATTAATCTAAGAACAATGTTGTGAGGATCTCAAGTGACACAAAAGACAGCTACCAAAACTACCATCAATGTATGCCTTATCACCTACCTTGGCTTTTACAAGACTATTAGTAAAGTCACCAAGTTGATAAATGTTTACCCTAAGAGCTGCCTACTATTGCAGATTATTTTAAGTATAAATAAACATCCCATACATTTTAATTTTCAAATAAGTTCGAAACTTAAAATGTATGGGAATAATATTAATTTATTAATAAAGCTTTGTATTATTAGAGCTGCACATTTTTATGAAATATTTATGAACTTCTAAGCTATCAGTAAGTTCCGGATGGAAAGACGTAGCAAACATATTATTTTGTTTTGCTGCTACAATTTTCCCATCAAGAGTACATATTATTTTAACATCCCTCGAAACTTCTGTAATTAATGGACCTCGAATAAAAACTAGTGGCAATGGCTCACTTGAAATCTTATCGATTACAACACTCCTTTTAAAGCTATCGATTTGGCTTCCGTAGGCATTTCTTTTTACTTTTATATCCATAATTTTAAGATATTCATTGTCTGTTCCCTCAATGTATTTAGCAAGTAGTATCATACCAGCACAAGTTCCCCACACAGGTAATCCTGAGAGTATTTTTTCTCTTAAAGGCATAATCATATTTCTTTCCTTTAAAATTTTCCCTATCGTTGTACTTTCCCCACCTGGTAAAATGATCCCTTGTATATCTTTGATATCCTCAATTTTCTTAATCTCTGCAGCTTCATGACCAAGCTTATTAATATGATTTATATGTTCTATTACACCACCCTGAAGTGATAAAACTCCAATTCTCAATTTTACCATCCTCTTTCTGAAAACTTCTCTTTAATCTCGCTTATTTCTAGGCCACTCATTGCTTCTCCAAGGTTTTCAGAAACTTCTGCTATAACTTTTGGATCATTATAGTATGTAGTTGCTAAAACTATAGCTTTTGCTACAGCCTGTGGATTTTCCGCTTTAAATATTGCTGAACCAACAAAAACTCCTTCTGCCCCAAGTTGCATCATGAGTGCTGCATCAGCTGGCGTTGCTATTCCACCTGCAGCGAAATTTACTACTGGAAGTTTACCATTTTCCCATACATATTCAATTAAATTAATTGGGGCACCAAAGTCTTTAGCAATTGTCATTAGCTCTTCTTTTGGAGCATTTTTCACTTTTCTAATTTCATCCATTATACATCTCATGTGCCTGACAGCTTCTACTACATTTCCTGTGCCTGCTTCACCTTTTGTTCTTATCATTGCAGCACCTTCTCCAATCCTTCTTAGTGCCTCTCCTAAATTTCTTGCTCCACAAACATAAGGAACTTTAAAATTCCATTTATTTATATGATACTGCTCATCTGCTGGAGTCAAAACTTCACTTTCATCTATAAAATCTACCCCTATTTCCTGCAAAATTTGTGCCTCAACAAAATGTCCTATCCTACCTTTAGCCATTACTGGAATAGAAACGGCTGCCTTTATTTCTTTAATCATTCTAGGGTCAGACATTCTAGCCACACCACCCTCTTTTCTAATATCTGATGGTACTCTCTCTAGTGCCATTACCGCACAAGCCCCTGCCTTTTCTGCAATTATTGCCTGTTCCACATTCACAACGTCCATTATTACTCCGCCCTTTAGCATTTGAGCTAAATTTTTATTAATTTCATATCTTTCCATAGAATAACCTCCAAAAAATTTATTTAATAGTAAAAGTATACCATATGTATATAGCATATAATAGTGTATGGATACACTTATAGTCTAAGCGGTAAATAAAAAAAGCTTTACATTAAACTATTTTACTAATGGCAAATAATCATTAAATAAATTAAACAAGGGGAGCTCATATTATGAGTTGTAGTGTTGGTCCAGTATAAATTCACTTTACTATCAAAATGTTGAAATAGATAAAAATATAGTTACCATCCCGGCAATAAACTTCCACTTATATACAAATAGAATACAATGGACAAAGGTATTTTAGGGTTGGTATTTCTGCGAATATTGATACGGCTTCACTAAATGCTTTATTTAGTGATATTAATAGAAGAAGCTAATTGCCCCGTACCTGGCGCACTAATAGAAGGAGCTTAACCATTTTCGGTCAAGCTCCTTTTATTAGTGTCTTCACTTGTTATATTATAAGCTGACTGACAATCACCTTATAATATATTTCACCAAAATAAAAACCACTAAGTTAAACTGAGGCCGCTGAAAAAAGCACTCTTTATTTAGTAGAGTTTTCAAGCTTGAATAGAAAAAGCATGAGATATCCATATTTGGGATATCTCATGCTTTTTATTTTATAATTAAGTTTTAAAAGCCCTATTTCATGCTTTTCAACTTAATTATTCTCTTTAGATTCACAGTGAAGATTGATAATGCACCTTGCATTTGCATGCTAATTAAGCCTGACGATATTGCTACATCATAGCTATGTTGGTGCTTAAGTTCACTGTTTTTAGCCTCTATCATATAACGTTCCCTAGCTCGTTTTTTAAAATATTCACTTTTTTCGAACTCTATTTGATCTTTGTGAGTATTTGACTTTATTGAAACTGAATAAGTTTTAGATTTAGCGCCTTCTTTATAACACCCATCTTTATGAACACAATTTTTACACTTTTCTACATTAAAATAGTAGGTTAGCACTTGATTTTTACCAACATTCTTCTTTCCCTGTTTTGCTTTTTTAATAGCCATATGACCTGCCGGACATACAAATAAACCAGCATCTTTATTAAACTCAAATTCATCTTCTTTTTTTCGCATTCCTTGTGAAATTACAGGATTTAGTCTTGAAATTAATGCAATTTTATTTTCTTTTGTATATTCTAGGTTTTTCTTTTCAGAATAAGCTGTATCTCCAATTACTTCATTTACATCTATACCAGCCTCACGGCTTTTTTCTATTAAGGTTATGAGCTCCTTTCCATCACTTTTTTCGCCAGTTGTAATAACAGCTGCTGTAATTAAACGTTCTTCACTCATAGCAAGGTGTGATTTATATCCAAAAAAAGAACTATCCTCAGTTTTATGCCCCACTTTTGCATCCTCATCTTTTGATATTTTTAGATTTTCTAAGTCATCATTAATAGCTTCCATTAAGTAGTTTAATTTAGTTTTCACAGCTGGATTTGCTGCAGTTTCTGGCTTCTCGTTTATGGTATCAATTAATAATTTGCAGTACTCAAGAATATCTTCAAGTACTCCAGTTGTAACTTTATTAGGTAACTCTTCTTTAATACCAGGATGTACTCCGTACAATGTTTTTCTTAAGTTTTTTGCACGTTTCAATAATTCCTCGCTTGCTGACTTTTGGTTATAACGTGACTTGGTATGCGTAGCATCAACTATTATTGCTTTACTTTTTAAAACTCCCTCTTTTATAGCAAGTTCTACAGTCTTGTTTATTAATAAATCCAATAAATTCATGTCTTTAAGGCGAAGCTTTCTAAATTTAGTTAGTGTACTTGAGTTTATTAAATTTGTTTCTTCTGGGGCTAAATTTAGAAAATATTTAAAGGACATGTCATAAAGAGTTCTTTCAACAACATCTTCATCAGACAATTCATATATTACTTTCAAAAGTAAATATTTAAATAGCATTATGGGGTTAATAGCACCTCTACCCATAGATGAACTATAGTTAATCATCAATTCGTCATAAACAAATGAAAAGTCAACAAGGTCATTAATTTGCTTTAAAATGTTATCTTTCGGAATAATTAACGAATATAAGCTATGGTATGTATTTATTTTTATTTCCAATTGTCCTTTTAGCATAATAGTTTAGCCCCTTTTATTTTATTCTACTATACTAATTCGACATATCTTTTAAAATTCCTTTTTGTTTTTTAGTCTTTTATATAAAAAAATCGCCATCTTTAATTAGATGACGATTTTTCATATAGTTTTTCAGTGGCCTCGTTAAACTTAGTGGTTTTTTCTTACCTGGCGACAACCTACTCTTCCACAAGGTCACCCCTGCAGTACCATCGGCGCATTGAAGCTTAACCTTCGTGTTCGGTATGGGAACGGGTGTTACCTTCATGCCATAATCACCAGATTGAGAATATAAATATTCTCTGAAAATTGCACAGTGAATTAGTCTTTTCGCTCACGCTCAAAGCCTCGCTTCTTTCTTACGAAAGAAGTATATCGCATTACTTTTAATTATATATTTAGGTCAAGCCCTCGACTTATTAGTATTAGTCAGCTGAACATGTTACCATGCTTACACCTCTAACCTATCAACCTGGTGGTCTTCCAGGAGTCTTACTAACACCGCACTTACGTGCGAGTTATGGGAAATCTCATCTCAGGGTGGGCTTCACGCTTAGATGCTTTCAGCGTTTATCCCTTCCAAACATAGCTACCCAGCGATGCCACTGGCGTGACAACTGGTGCACCAGAGGTTTGTCCATCCCGGTCCTCTCGTACTAAGGACAGCTCCCTTCAAATTTCCTACGCCCGCGACGGATAGGGACCGAACTGTCTCACGACGTTCTGAACCCAGCTCGCGTGCCGCTTTAATGGGCGAACAGCCCAACCCTTGGGACCTACTTCAGCCCCAGGATGCGACGAGCCGACATCGAGGTGCCAAACCTCCCCGTCGATGTGGACTCTTGGGGGAGATCAGCCTGTTATCCCCGAGGTAGCTTTTATCCGTTGAGCGATGGCCCTCCCACGAGGTACCACCGGATCACTAAGCCCGACTTTCGTCCCTGCTCCACTTGTAAGTGTCGCAGTCAGGCTCCCTTCTGCCTTTGCACTCTTCGCGCGATTTCCAACCGCGCTGAGGGAACCTTTGGGCGCCTCCGTTACTTTTTTGGAGGCGACCGCCCCAGTCAAACTGCCCACCTAACAATGTCCTGTGACCAGATTCATGGCCTCCAGTTAGAACCTCAGTACTGTCAGGGTGGTATCCCAAGGATGACTCCACACAGGCTGACGCCCATGTTTCTCAGTCTCCCACCTATCCTGTACAGACAATACCGAAATTCAATGCTAAGCTACAGTAAAGCTCTACGGGGTCTTTCCGTCCAATCGCGGGTAGCAAGCATCTTCACTTGCACTACAATTTCGCCGGATGTGTTGTTGAGACAGTGCCCAAATCATTACGCCATTCGTGCGGGTCGGAACTTACCCGACAAGGAATTTCGCTACCTTAGGACCGTTATAGTTACGGCCGCCGTTTACTGGGGCTTAAGTTCATACCTTCGCTTGCGCTAAGTAATCCCCTTAACCTTCCAGCACCGGGCAGGCGTCAGCCCCTATACATCAGCTTTCGCTTTAGCAGAGACCTGTGTTTTTGCTAAACAGTTGCTTGGGCCTATTCTCTGCGACCTACTTACGTAGGCACCCCTTCTCCCGAAGTTACGGGGTCAATTTGCCGAGTTCCTTAACAACAATTCTTCCGATGGTCTTAGGATTCTCTCCTCACCTACCTGTGTCGGTTTGCGGTACGGGCACCAATATCCTCGATAGAGACTTTTCTTGGCAGCGTGGAATCAGATACTTCGGGAATAAATTCCCTTCCCCATAACATCTCAGCGTTAAGAGCAAACGGATTTGCCTGCTTGCTCCGCCTAAATGCTTAGACACACATCCAATAGTGTGCACATCTTATCCTCCTGCGTCATCCCATTTCTAATAACGTCCATTGGTGGTATCGGAATATCAACCGATTGTCCATCACCTACGCCTTTCGGCCTCGGCTTAGGTCCCGACTAACCCTGAGAGGACGAGCCTTCCTCAGGAAACCTTAGGTTTTCGACCGTTAAGATTCTCACTTAACTCTCGCTACTCATGCCAACATTCTCACTTCTGTACCGTCCACCACTCCTTACGGTATGACTTCAGCCAGTACAGAAAGCTCCTCTACCGCGTACACAATTGTGTACACCCATAGCTTCGGTGGTAAGTTTTAGCCCCGGACATCTTCGGCGCAGGATCTCTTGACTAGTGAGCTATTACGCACTCTTTAAATGAGTGGCTGCTTCTGAGCCAACATCCTAGTTGTCTTAGAAATCCCACATCCTTTTCCACTTAACTTACACTTTGGGACCTTAGCTGATGGTCTGGGCTGTTTCCCTTTTGACTACGGATCTTATCATTCGCAGTCTGACTGCCGAAATAAAAGTATATGGCATTCGGAGTTTGATAGGGTTCAGTAACTGTTGTCAGCCCCTAGCCCATTCAGTGCTCTACCTCCATTACTCAATTAATCGACGCTAGCCCTAAAGCTATTTCGAGGAGAACCAGCTATCTCCGAGTTCGATTGGAATTTCTCCGCTATCCACAGCTCATCCCATGGTTTTTCAACACCAACGTGGTTCGGACCTCCACGGAATTTTACTTCCGCTTCATCCTGGCCATGGATAGGTCACCCGGTTTCGGGTCTACGACATGCAACTATGCGCCCTATTCAGACTTGGTTTCCCTTCGGCTCCGTACCTTAAGTACTTAACCTTGCTACATATCGTAACTCGTTGGCTCGTTCTACAAAAAGCACGCCGTCACACATATAAAGTGCTTCGACCGGTTGTAGGCACACGGTTTCAGGTTCTATTTCACTCCCCTTCCGGGGTTCTTTTCACCTTTCCCTCACGGTACTTCTTCACTATCGGTCACTAGGTAGTATTTAGCCTTGGGAGGTGGTCCTCCCAGCTTCCCACAAGGTTTCACGTGTCTCGTGGTACTCTGGATTAGATCTGACTGTTTTTCCTTTTCATTTACAGGCCTATTACCTTCTGCGGAGCAGCTTTCCAGCTATCTTCAATTAAGGAATTGCAGTATTTATGATCTATCCTCAACCCCCAGATCAAAGACCTGGGTTTGGGCTCTTTCCCTTTCGCTCGCCGCTACTTAGGAAATCGATGTTTCTTTCTCTTCCTCCGGGTACTTAGATGTTTCAGTTCCCCGGGTCTACCTCTGCATACCTATTTATTCAGTATGCAGTACATAGTTGTTACTATGTGGGTTCCCCCATTCGGAAATCTTTGGATCACAGGCTATTTGCGCCTACCCAAAGCTTATCGCAGCTTAACGCGTCCTTCTTCGGCTCCTAGTGCCAAGGCATTCGCCATGCGCCCTTTGTAGCTTGACCTTGATTCTGTCTATTTACATAGACGGTTATATTAATTTTGCGAAATTGTATTAAATTAATTTATAAACTACTTGCGTAGTTTTAATTTTTTTAAAACAACTTTTTTCACTGTGCAATTTTCAAAGAACATTTTAAGAAAAACTATTCATTATCTAACTCCTAAGAGTTAGATAAAATTAGTCTCTCAAAATTAAACAGAGAACTAGGTACGATTAATTACAATAGATATTTTTGAAGAACAAATTAATATTCTTCTATTGCATCGACCGAAGTCAATACATCTACTCCCTAGAAAGGAGGTGATCCAGCCGCAGGTTCTCCTACGGCTACCTTGTTACGACTTCACCCCAATCATCAATCCCACCTTCGGCCGCTGGCTCCTTACGGTTACCTCACGGACTTCGGGTGTTACCAACTCTCATGGTGTGACGGGCGGTGTGTACAAGGCCCGGGAACGTATTCACCGCGACATGCTGATTCGCGATTACTAGCAACTCCGGCTTCATGTAGGCGAGTTGCAGCCTACAATCCGAACTGGGATGAGTTTTTGAGTTTGGCTCCACCTTGCGGTCTTGCATCTCTTTGTACTCACCATTGTAGCACGTGTGTAGCCCTAGACATAAGGGGCATGATGATTTGACGTCATCCCCACCTTCCTCCCGGTTAACCCGGGCAGTCTCACTAGAGTGCTCAACTTAATGGTAGCAACTAATGATAAGGGTTGCGCTCGTTGCGGGACTTAACCCAACATCTCACGACACGAGCTGACGACAACCATGCACCACCTGTCACCCTGTCCCGAAGGACTTCGCCCATCTCTGGGTTATGCAGGGGATGTCAAGTCTAGGTAAGGTTCTTCGCGTTGCTTCGAATTAAACCACATGCTCCGCTGCTTGTGCGGGCCCCCGTCAATTCCTTTGAGTTTTAATCTTGCGATCGTACTCCCCAGGCGGAATACTTAATGTGTTAACGGCGGCACCGAGGTTCGACCCCCGACACCTAGTATTCATCGTTTACGGCGTGGACTACCAGGGTATCTAATCCTGTTTGCTCCCCACGCTTTCATGCCTCAGCGTCAGTTACAGTCCAGTAAGTCGCCTTCGCCACTGGTGTTCTTCCTAATCTCTACGCATTTCACCGCTACACTAGGAATTCCACTTACCTCTCCTGCACTCTAGACACCCAGTTTCAAATGCAGCACCCAAGTTAAGCTCGGGTATTTCACATCTGACTTAAATGTCCGCCTACGCATCCTTTACGCCCAGTAAATCCGGACAACGCTTGCCACCTACGTATTACCGCGGCTGCTGGCACGTAGTTAGCCGTGGCTTCCTCCTCTGGTACCGTCATTATCGTCCCAGAAGACAGAACTTTACAACCCGAAGGCCTTCATCATTCACGCGGCGTTGCTGCGTCAGGGTTTCCCCCATTGCGCAATATTCCCCACTGCTGCCTCCCGTAGGAGTCTGGACCGTGTCTCAGTTCCAATGTGGCCGATCACCCTCTCAGGTCGGCTACGCATCGTCGCCTTGGTGAGCCGTTACCTCACCAACTAGCTAATGCGCCGCGGGTCCATCTCAAAGTGGAATTTTCCGAAGAAAAATCCTTTGATGTTTCGATCATGCGACCAAAACATATTATGCGGTATTAATCTCCCTTTCGGGAGGCTATTCCCCTCTTTGAGGCAGGTTACCCACGTGTTACTCACCCGTCCGCCGCTAATCCACCCCGAAAGGTTTCATCGCTCGACTTGCATGTGTTAGGCACGCCGCCAGCGTTCGTCCTGAGCCAGGATCAAACTCTCAATTTAAAAGTTTACACTTTTTTAGTTGAAATGATTAATCTGCGACAACTGTTAAGTTGTTACGCAAGCTCATTACATACTTTTAGTCTTACGACTAAATTTTACTTTATACTAAAGTAATTAACTGGTTTAACGAAATATTATTTCGCTATCTTTACCTATTTCTCTGTTTAATTTTCAAAGACCAATTCGCTTTGTCATCATGTGACGACTCCTACTATATTACTATGTATTTCTTGTTTTGTCAACAACTTCTTTTAATATTTTTTAAACATATTAAATAGTTATCAACACTTAGTTTATCGTGCACTCGTTTGTGACGACAAGGAGTATTCTATCACAAGAATAAAAACCTATATTTAGCCTCCTTGCTGTATATCGCTATTATTCTTTATTTTCTCTATATTGATTCATAATTCTTTGTTTTGTTTATATTGACACACATGGTTAAGTATATGATAACATTTTTACATTTACGCATATAACTAATTTATTTATAAGCGTTATTAATACGTTTTTAGATTCTATACTTTTTAACCATATCAATAATGATCTATTCACTTCATTTAAACTATCTAAAAATTCTCTTTGAAAGTAATTATAAACTCTGTATATTCGTTATATATTGAATCCACATATATACCATGATCTAGTTTTTCACATAATTCTTTTGTTAAATACAACCCAAGGCCTGTAGATTTGGCATTATTTCTACCATTAGTTCCAGTAAACCCTTTTTCAAAAATTCTATTTAAGTCTTCTTTTTTTATACCACAGCCTTGGATACTTTATATATTACGTTATAACTCTAAAGTATGCTAAAAATATGATTATAAAATAACCTTTGGTACTGAAAAGAGGTATATACTACGCAAAGAATAATCAGCTACAATTTGCATAATATATGCTCTTTCTTATTTGCTGGGAGTATTACAAAAACGTAAGGGAAATGTAATGAAGTTAGATGGTTTCCGCTCTCTTTAAAATATATAATAGACACATAAGATAACAAAAAGGAGAATAAAAATATGAAAAAATTAGATGCATTTCAATTAAAGATTATAGCACTTATAGTAATGCTTATGGATCATTTATACTTCGCATTTGGACAAGTATTTCCATTATGGTTTCATCCATTATCAAGATTTGTAGCACCATTATTTGCATTCTTAATGGTGGAAGGATTATTTCACACAAAAAATAAATTTAAGTATAACATCAGATTATTTGGATGGCCTGTATTTATGCAAGCAGAAAATTTTGTAATAAATAGGGTTTTAGGATCAGCAGAGTTTGCCGTTCACAATAATTAATTTATTTGAATATAGTAAAAAAAATGTTGGCGCTAAAAAGACGGGATTAATAGTACTTGCAATAGTTCTTATTCCACTAGGAGTATTTACAGAGGGTGGTATTGTTTTGATACCATTTACATTAATAGCATATTTCTTTAGAGGCAATAAGAAAAGAGTTATAATTGGATGTGTAATATTATTCATACTTTTATTCTATATGAGTTATATCCCATACGAAACGCCACAAGAGACAATAAACATGTTAATGTTCAATTCAGATTTCTTATTTATTCTAGCAGCTCCATTTATGCTTTTATATAATGGAAAAAGAGGGGTTAACAATAAATTTAGTAAGTATTTATTCTACGTTTTTTATCCATTGCACTTATGGATATTAGCAATAATACAATTTCTATTGAAGTAAGATTTGTGGTACCTTGTGCCACCAGGACGAAATAAAAAACACTAAGTTATAACTTAGTGTTTTTTTCTTACCTGGCGACAACCTACTCTTCCACAAGGTCACCCCTGCAGTACCATCGGCGCATTGAAGCTTAACCTTCGTGTTCGGTATGGGAACGGGTGTTACCTTCATGCCATAATCACCAGATTGAGAATATAAATATTCTCTGAAAATTGCACAGTGAATTAGTCTTTTCGCTCACGCTCAAAGCCTCGCTTCTTTCTTACGAAAGAAGTATATCGCATTACTTTTAATTATATATTTAGGTCAAGCCCTCGACTTATTAGTATTAGTCAGCTGAACATGTTACCATGCTTACACCTCTAACCTATCAACCTGGTGGTCTTCCAGGAGTCTTACTAACACCGCACTTACGTGCGAGTTATGGGAAATCTCATCTCAGGGTGGGCTTCACGCTTAGATGCTTTCAGCGTTTATCCCTTCCAAACATAGCTACCCAGCGATGCCACTGGCGTGACAACTGGTGCACCAGAGGTTTGTCCATCCCGGTCCTCTCGTACTAAGGACAGCTCCCTTCAAATTTCCTACGCCCGCGACGGATAGGGACCGAACTGTCTCACGACGTTCTGAACCCAGCTCGCGTGCCGCTTTAATGGGCGAACAGCCCAACCCTTGGGACCTACTTCAGCCCCAGGATGCGACGAGCCGACATCGAGGTGCCAAACCTCCCCGTCGATGTGGACTCTTGGGGGAGATCAGCCTGTTATCCCCGAGGTAGCTTTTATCCGTTGAGCGATGGCCCTCCCACGAGGTACCACCGGATCACTAAGCCCGACTTTCGTCCCTGCTCCACTTGTAAGTGTCGCAGTCAGGCTCCCTTCTGCCTTTGCACTCTTCGCGCGATTTCCAACCGCGCTGAGGGAACCTTTGGGCGCCTCCGTTACTTTTTTGGAGGCGACCGCCCCAGTCAAACTGCCCACCTAACAATGTCCTGTGACCAGATTCATGGCCTCCAGTTAGAACCTCAGTACTGTCAGGGTGGTATCCCAAGGATGACTCCACACAGGCTGACGCCCATGTTTCTCAGTCTCCCACCTATCCTGTACAGACAATACCGAAATTCAATGCTAAGCTACAGTAAAGCTCTACGGGGTCTTTCCGTCCAATCGCGGGTAGCAAGCATCTTCACTTGCACTACAATTTCGCCGGATGTGTTGTTGAGACAGTGCCCAAATCATTACGCCATTCGTGCGGGTCGGAACTTACCCGACAAGGAATTTCGCTACCTTAGGACCGTTATAGTTACGGCCGCCGTTTACTGGGGCTTAAGTTCATACCTTCGCTTGCGCTAAGTAATCCCCTTAACCTTCCAGCACCGGGCAGGCGTCAGCCCCTATACATCAGCTTTCGCTTTAGCAGAGACCTGTGTTTTTGCTAAACAGTTGCTTGGGCCTATTCTCTGCGACCTACTTACGTAGGCACCCCTTCTCCCGAAGTTACGGGGTCAATTTGCCGAGTTCCTTAACAACAATTCTTCCGATGGTCTTAGGATTCTCTCCTCACCTACCTGTGTCGGTTTGCGGTACGGGCACCAATATCCTCGATAGAGACTTTTCTTGGCAGCGTGGAATCAGATACTTCAGGAATAAATTCCCTTCCCCATCACATCTCAGCGTTAAGAGCAAACGGATTTGCCTGTCTGCTCCGCCTAAATGCTTAGACACACATCCAATAGTGTGCACATCTTATCCTCCTGCGTCATCCCATTTCTAATAACGTCCATTGGTGGTATCGGAATATCAACCGATTGTCCATCACCTACGCCTTTCGGCCTCGGCTTAGGTCCCGACTAACCCTGAGAGGACGAGCCTTCCTCAGGAAACCTTAGGTTTTCGACCGTTAAGATTCTCACTTAACTCTCGCTACTCATGCCAACATTCTCACTTCTGTACCGTCCACCACTCCTTACGGTATGACTTCAGCCAGTACAGAAAGCTCCTCTACCGCGTACACAATTGTGTACACCCATAGCTTCGGTGGTAAGTTTTAGCCCCGGACATCTTCGGCGCAGGATCTCTTGACTAGTGAGCTATTACGCACTCTTTAAATGAGTGGCTGCTTCTGAGCCAACATCCTAGTTGTCTTAGAAATCCCACATCCTTTTCCACTTAACTTACACTTTGGGACCTTAGCTGATGGTCTGGGCTGTTTCCCTTTTGACTACGGATCTTATCATTCGCAGTCTGACTGCCGAAATAAAAGTATATGGCATTCGGAGTTTGATAGGGTTCAGTAACTGTTGTCAGCCCCTAGCCCATTCAGTGCTCTACCTCCATTACTCAATTAATCGACGCTAGCCCTAAAGCTATTTCGAGGAGAACCAGCTATCTCCGAGTTCGATTGGAATTTCTCCGCTATCCACAGCTCATCCCATGGTTTTTCAACACCAACGTGGTTCGGACCTCCACGGAATTTTACTTCCGCTTCATCCTGGCCATGGATAGGTCACCCGGTTTCGGGTCTACGACATGCAACTATGCGCCCTATTCAGACTTGGTTTCCCTTCGGCTCCGTACCTTAAGTACTTAACCTTGCTACATATCGTAACTCGTTGGCTCGTTCTACAAAAAGCACGCCGTCACACATATAAAGTGCTTCGACCGGTTGTAGGCACACGGTTTCAGGTTCTATTTCACTCCCCTTCCGGGGTTCTTTTCACCTTTCCCTCACGGTACTTCTTCACTATCGGTCACTAGGTAGTATTTAGCCTTGGGAGGTGGTCCTCCCAGCTTCCCACAAGGTTTCACGTGTCTCGTGGTACTCTGGATTAGATCTGACTGTTTTTCCTTTTCATTTACAGGCCTATTACCTTCTGCGGAGCAGCTTTCCAGCTATCTTCAATTAAGGAATTGCAGTATTTATGATCTATCCTCAACCCCCAGATCAAAGACCTGGGTTTGGGCTCTTTCCCTTTCGCTCGCCGCTACTTAGGAAATCGATGTTTCTTTCTCTTCCTCCGGGTACTTAGATGTTTCAGTTCCCCGGGTCTACCTCTGCATACCTATTTATTCAGTATGCAGTACATAGTTGTTACTATGTGGGTTCCCCCATTCGGAAATCTTTGGATCACAGGCTATTTGCGCCTACCCAAAGCTTATCGCAGCTTAACGCGTCCTTCTTCGGCTCCTAGTGCCAAGGCATTCGCCATGCGCCCTTTGTAGCTTGACCTTGATTCTGTCTATTTACATAGACGGTTATATTAATTTTGCGAAATTGTATTAAATTAATTTATAAACTACTTGCGTAGTTTTAATTTTTTTAAAACAACTTTTTTCACTGTGCAATTTTCAAAGAACATTTTAAGAAAAACTATTCATTATCTAACTCCTAAGAGTTAGATAAAATTAGTCTCTCAAAATTAAACAGAGAACTAGGTACGATTAATTACAATAGATATTTTTGAAGAACAAATTAATATTCTTCTATTGCATCGACCGAAGTCAATACATCTACTCCCTAGAAAGGAGGTGATCCAGCCGCAGGTTCTCCTACGGCTACCTTGTTACGACTTCACCCCAATCATCAATCCCACCTTCGGCCGCTGGCTCCTTACGGTTACCTCACGGACTTCGGGTGTTACCAACTCTCATGGTGTGACGGGCGGTGTGTACAAGGCCCGGGAACGTATTCACCGCGACATGCTGATTCGCGATTACTAGCAACTCCGGCTTCATGTAGGCGAGTTGCAGCCTACAATCCGAACTGGGATGAGTTTTTGAGTTTGGCTCCACCTTGCGGTCTTGCATCTCTTTGTACTCACCATTGTAGCACGTGTGTAGCCCTAGACATAAGGGGCATGATGATTTGACGTCATCCCCACCTTCCTCCCGGTTAACCCGGGCAGTCTCACTAGAGTGCTCAACTTAATGGTAGCAACTAATGATAAGGGTTGCGCTCGTTGCGGGACTTAACCCAACATCTCACGACACGAGCTGACGACAACCATGCACCACCTGTCACCCTGTCCCGAAGGACTTCGCCCATCTCTGGGTTATGCAGGGGATGTCAAGTCTAGGTAAGGTTCTTCGCGTTGCTTCGAATTAAACCACATGCTCCGCTGCTTGTGCGGGCCCCCGTCAATTCCTTTGAGTTTTAATCTTGCGATCGTACTCCCCAGGCGGAATACTTAATGTGTTAACGGCGGCACCGAGGTTCGACCCCCGACACCTAGTATTCATCGTTTACGGCGTGGACTACCAGGGTATCTAATCCTGTTTGCTCCCCACGCTTTCATGCCTCAGCGTCAGTTACAGTCCAGTAAGTCGCCTTCGCCACTGGTGTTCTTCCTAATCTCTACGCATTTCACCGCTACACTAGGAATTCCACTTACCTCTCCTGCACTCTAGACACCCAGTTTCAAATGCAGCACCCAAGTTAAGCTCGGGTATTTCACATCTGACTTAAATGTCCGCCTACGCATCCTTTACGCCCAGTAAATCCGGACAACGCTTGCCACCTACGTATTACCGCGGCTGCTGGCACGTAGTTAGCCGTGGCTTCCTCCTCTGGTACCGTCATTATCGTCCCAGAAGACAGAACTTTACAACCCGAAGGCCTTCATCATTCACGCGGCGTTGCTGCGTCAGGGTTTCCCCCATTGCGCAATATTCCCCACTGCTGCCTCCCGTAGGAGTCTGGACCGTGTCTCAGTTCCAATGTGGCCGATCACCCTCTCAGGTCGGCTACGCATCGTCGCCTTGGTGAGCCGTTACCTCACCAACTAGCTAATGCGCCGCGGGTCCATCTCAAAGTGGAATTTTCCGAAGAAAAATCCTTTGATGTTTCGATCATGCGACCAAAACATATTATGCGGTATTAATCTCCCTTTCGGGAGGCTATTCCCCTCTTTGAGGCAGGTTACCCACGTGTTACTCACCCGTCCGCCGCTAATCCACCCCGAAAGGTTTCATCGCTCGACTTGCATGTGTTAGGCACGCCGCCAGCGTTCGTCCTGAGCCAGGATCAAACTCTCAATTTAAAAGTTTACACTTTTTTAGTTGAAATGATTAATCTGCGACAACTGTTAAGTTGTTACGCAAGCTCATTACATACTTTTAGTCTTACGACTAAATTTTACTTTATACTAAAGTAATTAACTGGTTTAACGAAATATTATTTCGCTATCTTTACCTATTTCTCTGTTTAATTTTCAAAGACCAATTCGCTTTGTCATCATGTGACGACTTCTACTATATTACTAGGTATTTCTTGTTTTGTCAACATTTTTTTAATTTATTTTCATTTGAAAACATACTAAATAGTTATCAACAGTTAGCTTATCGTGCCACTCGTTTGTGACGACAAGGAGTATTCTATCATATAAATAAGGTCATAATTTCACAATATAGGTACTCTAGCTAGATTATATTCATTTTTCTACATGTAAGTCTAAATAATTCAATATTTCGCATCCAGATACACATGGCTAAGTATTATCAATACATTTCAAAATCAACTCTATTAGTATCAATATATAATATCTTACCGTTTTATATATTGATAACACATTTTTTATTTCTTTTAACAAGATGCATTTATAATAGACACATATAATGTAGAAAGTTAACATATACGCTTTTACTATATATGTAGTTTATTTTTACACAAATGTTAATATAAACACTTCTAAGTCTTAGACTATGGCTTGAAACCGTATCCTTGTTATTAATTGCTTTTGGTAATTTTTTTATTATCTATAAGTCTATTGATTTCTTCTCCAATATGGTATAGCGTAGAGAAGTAGGTAAGAGTTTGATTTAAAATATTTTTTGTTCATTTTATTAGCATCTTTTTATATAAAGTTTATCGCAAAACTATTATAAAATGGATGCTTTTATTTTATAGATATTTTTCTCTATAATACTCAGTAAAATCGGGATTTATTACCCTAGTTAAGGGCTAGTAACCCGGATTCTAATCAAACAAAATTTAGGGAGTGTACAATATGTTTTTAATACCAAGTCCAAAACAATTAGAACTAAATAAAGGTACATTGCAACTTAGACGTGATACGGAGATAGTCTTAGATTACCAATGTGATTTTGATGACTTAAATGCCGCGATTGTATTACAAGATGAAATTCAGCAACAATTAGGCTTCAAATTAGTAATAAATAAGGCCTTTGATTGCCATAATGATAAAACCGTAATTAGATTTAAAAAAGTATCAGGTCCAAAAGAGGCTTACACCTTAATTATTGGTGGAACCTGCATCGAAATATGTGCTGCTACTTCCATAGGCATATTTTATGGAGTACAGACATTTAGACAAATTATTAGGCAAAATGGAACTTTACTTCCAAATCTCAAAATTGAAGACGAGCCATATTTTACTAACCGTGGGTTCTATCATGATGTTACAAGAGGCAAGGTACCAACACTTGAAATGCTTATGGAACTAGTTGACAGGGCAGCTTTTTATAAAATTAATCAGTTGCAATTGTATATAGAACATACTTTTGCATTTAAAGGCATGAGTGAAATATGGATGGACAAAGATCCACTAACAGCGGAGGAAATATTAATACTTGACCAATATTGCAAAAAAAGGCATGTTGAATTAATCCCATCCTTGTCTACCTTCGGGCATATGTATGAGGTGCTTAGGTCAAAGTCCTTCAATGAATTGTGTGAGCTAGAAAACAGTGAGGGAGGCGAGTACTCTTTTGGTCATAGAATGGTTTCACACACACTGGATGCAACTAATGAAGGTAGCATAAAACTAGTTGAAGAAATGCTAATGCAATATATACCGCTATTTAGCTCAGACACATTCAATATATGCTGTGATGAAACCTTTGATTTAGGAAAGGGTAAAAGTAAAGCCAAAGCCGATGAAGTTGGGGTTGGAATGTTATATGTTGAATTTTTGAACAAAGTAATAGATATAGTCAAGAAAAAAGGCAAGAAGGTTATGTTCTGGGGGGATGTGATTTTACATCATCCTGAACTTTTAAATAATATAAGTAAGGATGCCATATGTCTTAATTGGGACTATAACGAAAATGCCAAAGAGGATGGCACAAAAGCAATAACTGAGTCAGGTATGGAGCAGTACGTGTGCCCAGGTGTATGGGGATGGAATCAACTAGTGAACAAAGTCGATAAGGGTTTTGAGAATATTAAAAGAATGGTAGCCTATGGTGTTAAATATGGTGCAACAGGCGTTCTCAATACTGACTGGGGAGATTTTGGTCATATAAATTTTTTAAGTAGCTCAATTCCAGGCATGGCATACGGAGCGTCCTTATCATGGAACCCAGATGGCGAGAAAGAGTTTGAAAATGTATTTAAAGCGTTGTCCTTAATAGAGTATGGTGATGACTCACTTGAACTCGTGTCTCTACTTAATAAATTATCCAAGGAGCAGATCGTAGGCTGGTATGAACTAGTCGAATGGAAAGAAAATCATTGTAAAAATTCAGATATTAAAGAAAGTTTCAGCGAGCTTGATTGGAAAAAGATTTTAGCTGGTTATGACATAGCTTGTGAAATAGAAAATAAGTTTACTACATTGTCTAAAAAAGTGTGCATAAACACCTTTGATCTGCAAGAATTTATTGTTTCAGCAAGGGCAATACAACTTGTGAATAGCTTTTTCCTAAATCTTTTGAAGAATGAGTATTCTAAAAATGATGTAGATACAGTATTTAGTCCAATGGATCTCGCAGAAAATCTCGAAGTATGGTTCTGTGATTATGCAAAAATCTGGAGGGCACGAAATAAGGAAAGTGAACTATATAGAATTAGAGAAATCATAGTTTATACTTGTAGATACTTAAGGGGAATATGCTTGGTAGCTTGCTAATAAGGTAGCTTGCTAATAAGTTATGTTATCTATAAAAAAATTAAGGTATTTCTTTGGTTTATCTTAACATAAAAATAATCCTCCCAAATTGGGAGGATTATTTTTATGTTTCAGACTGTTTACAAACAACTGACTCTAATATAATAGCTACATTATTTTTTAACACCAATCTATATCGCTATCATTATAATAAACCCTTAACCAGTCGCCATTTATTAAATTAACTTTAATTTCTATATCTTTCCCAGGCTCATTGTATTCTTGAAAACCCATAATACAATCTTTTGATTCTTTACTTTTTAGTTCTAAATAATCTTGAAATAATATTTCATGTTTATACATTTTTACTACCTTCCTTTAACCACTTGGTATTTAATTTTGCCACCTGATAATCTTTAATATTTATTTTTGTAATTATATCCAGTTTTGTTTACATTAATCATTATACACCATACGACAATTTGCAACAAAAATAAACTAGCTTAGCCTCAGATAGTCATAAATATTTCTATAAACGAAAAAAGTCTAACAATTACACTATGCCAATTTTCTCCTTGCTAAAAAATAGAGACTGCCAACATAGTTGTCAATCTCTGCACACTATACATTTTTTTGATATTTAGCTACATACTCGTAAGATAAGAAATACTCTTTCATATCTTTACCAACAATACCACAAATATTATTTAATAGCTGATCATCTTCCGGTGTTAATTCAGTACGATAATGAAATATATATGGATTACTATACCCACACTCATCGAATATTTTGCATATATCTGTTAAAGTAAAAAACTTATTATTATTTCTATTTAAAATAGAATTTCCGCTGTACATAAAGCTTCCTCTTAATAACTCTTTTATAACTGAATGATGCATTAAGTTAGGAATAGTCGCAATTATATATCCCCCAGGCTTCAAAAATTTTTTTATTTCATTTAGTAATGTCCAAGGGTCTTTACTTAGTTGAAGTCTATTGCCAAGAATTATATAATCAAAAAAATTTGTCTTGTCTTTTTTAAAGTTCATGCTATAATTTTCTTCAAAATCATCAGTTATTAACTCTAGAATTTTTCCACCTAGCCTCGCTACATGCTCATTTGTCTCTATACCATATATATCAGCGTTAGGGTACATATATTTCAACTTAAGTAGTGTAGCACCTAGCCCACAGTCAAACTCAAGAATATTTAGACCATTTTCTTTTGGCTCATCTATACGCTGTATTATGTCAAATTTTAATGTGCTGCCTACGTTAGAGTTAAACCCCCACTTATCCTCAATTTTTTTACGATTTGTCGTTAGTACATTATTAAATTCAGTATAATCTTTATTAAAAGATGAACTGCCAAAATGGTGTATGAAGCTGTCATTACAAAGCATCATCTTATATCCCAATTCTATAATTCTCATGCATAAATCATCATCTTCAAAATTTCCAGGTGAAAATTGCTCATCCATAACGCCAATCTTGTTAAGAACATCTCTCCTTATAAGCATGCAAAATGCCACAAGCCTTACTTTCCCCTCCCATTTCTCGGGGTTTGAAACATTATTAGCCTCAGCGAATGGAATCATATCTTTAACATCACTATAAGGCACACTTACAGACTGATAATTAGAACAATTATTAGTTATAGATGAAGTTGCTCCAACTTTATCATCACTGTAAAGACATATTTTAAGATTATCAAGCCACCTTGGAGTAACTACCGTATCATTATTCAAAAACAAAATATCATTTTCTTTGCCTGATGCAGCTATTCCAATATTACAGCCCTTTGGAAAACCTACATTTTCATCATTTAAAATAGATTTTATATCCTTCTGGTCTTTAAGCCATTCTCTTGTCCCATCAGTAGAATTATTATCTACAACAATTATTTCGTAGGTATTCTCTTTAGTGTATTTCCTTATGCTATCAACGCATTTGTGATTGTAAATAAGATTGTTGTAAGTTAAAATTATTATTGAAGTTTTCCTATTCTCAATCATTACTTTATCCCTTCCTCGATCACTTAGTCACAGCAAATTATGCTTCAATTACATATTACGCTTATTATTAAAAAATGTACCTATCCTATTTATAAATTCATCCTAATGGCCTTAGAAATGATTTTCATAACCTTAGTTACATTTTATAATTTATTTTTAAATATGCTCCCTATTCCAACCCACAGCATATTATATACTGTAAATTTGTTTTAGGAGGCTTATATCTTATATGGTAACTATTAGTTTATGTATGATTGTAAAAAATGAGGAAGATGTTTTAGGTAGGTGTCTTGACTGTATTAAGGATATTGTTGACGAAATAATAATAGTTGACACTGGCTCCACAGATAACACAAAAAAAATTGCACAAGAATATACAGATGATTTTTTTAATTTCCAGTGGATTGATGATTTCTCTGCTGCTAGAAATTTTTCTTTTTCTAAAGCAAAAATGGATTATATTCTTTGGCTAGACGCTGATGATATCATTCTCGAAGAAGATATAAAAAAATTTAAACAACTTAAGCAAAGCTTAACTCTAGATGTAGATAATGTTATGATGATGTATAACGTAGGCTTTGATGAAAATGGAACAGTTACCTTATCATATTTTAGAGAACGCTTGTCAAAAAGAATAAATAATTGTAAATGGACAGAACCTGTTCATGAATGCCTAGTAATGGGAGGAAATATTATAAACGCCGATGTTTGCATAACACATAGAAAAGAACATGCCGCAGTACAAGGTAGAAATATATCTATTTATAAAAAATTGCTGTCAGATGGGCAATCTTTAACACCAAGAGGACTCTTCTATTATTCCAGGGAATTACATCAAAATGGATTTTTTGAAGAAGCAATAAAATATTTCAATGAATTTTTAGACACAGAAAAGGGCTGGGTAGAGGATAATATAAGTGCCTGCTTTGATCTTTCTAACTGTTATAACATTATAGGTGATAAAAAAGCCATGCTAAAAATACTACTTAGAAGCTTTGAATATGATACTCCAAGAGCTGAAATATGCTGTACTATAGGAACCCACTATTTTGAGATTTCCGATTATAACAAGGCTATTTTTTGGTATAAGCTCGCATCAGAACTTAATAAGCCAGTTAATAGTTGGGGCTTTATATCTCATGATTATTGGGGATATATACCCAATTTACAACTATGTGTTTGTTATGACAGGTTAGGAAGTAGAGCAGAGTCAATTAAATATAATAATAAAGCGGCTGAATATAAGCCTGATTCTCCAGCGGTACTTTCAAATAGAGATTATTTTGAAAGTACTGCTATATAAATTATTACCTTTAAAATATATCCCAAAATTGAGGTAACATTATATGGGTTCCCTTTATCAAAATTATTTTATAGTTCTGGCAACAATTCTATAATTCAAGAAGATTATAAAATAAGTAACATCAGTTATGTTCCTATCGGCACTGGCACATTTATAAAGGGTAATAGTTGGCTTAATATTTGTTCAAATGAGAATAATATTATGCCTAAAAGTGTTATAGGAGATGGGTTACGTTAAAAATTTAGCACAAAAAAAATCTTAACTATTCAGAAAAGATTCTTTTTATATTCATAATCCTATTTAATTATTCTAAAATGAAATTCGGCAATTTTTTACTTGTTATTTTATTTCGGATGCCTCAACCTTATATTTTGGAATCTTTTATAACTGTCTTCAGCACCTTTGAAGATTCCAAAAGTTTATCTGTTTCATCCTCATTGAGTTTGACTTGTAGTATTTTTTTTACCCCTTCTCTACCTAAAATTGTTGGAACTCCCATATAAATGTCCTGGATTCCATATTCACCCTTTAGCAGAGATGATACTGTAAGAATAGAGTTCTCATTGCTTAATATTGCTTCAACTATTCTTTTTATGGCTAGGGCAACAGCATAATATGTTGCACCCTTTTTTTTAATAATAGTATAGGCTGCTTCTTTTACTTCCTTATATATATCAAACTTCATCTCTCCACCACATTTTTTAGGACACATATCACAGTACTCATCAACATTCATACCCGCAATACTAGTTAAACTCCAAGTAGCAATTTCTGAATCCCCATGTTCACCCATTATATAGGTATGTATATTTCTAGCGTCAATTTCAAAATGCTGACTAAGCAGGTATTTAAATCTCGAAGTATCAAGAACCGTCCCCGACCCAATTACTCTGTTGCTTGGAAATCCTGAAAGCTTATAGGTTATATAAGTCAATACATCCACGGGGTTTGACACTACCAATAATATAGAATTGGGACTGAATTTTACAACTTCCGGAACTATACTTTGAAATATTTTTAAATTTTTCGAAATACAGGTAAGCCTTGTTTCTCCTGGCTTTTGACCAATTCCAGCTGTAATAATTACTATATCTGAATCCTTTGTGTCTGAATACTCTCCAGACGTTATTTCAATAGGCCTTACGAAGGAAGCTCCATGTGATAAATCCATTGCCTCGCCCTCAGCTTTTTCCTTATTTATATCTACAATTACAATTTCAGATGCTAATCCTCCAGTCATTAAAGCAAATGCCGTAGTAGAACCTACAAAACCTGCTCCAATTATAGATATTTTATTTCCTCTTGTCTTCATACAAAAACTTCCTTTCTTTGTTACCATTATATACTATATAATAATTAATAGCTAATAATATTGTTTCTGAAATGGACACCGATTAAGTAAGTAATAATGCTTTAATAAATATCGCCGTTTGATGCCCTCCCTTTAAATTAAAATTTATAAATAAAAAGACCTTCAACACAATGAAATTCTATCCTGCTAAAAATCTTCTTTAGCATAAATGATTATACTAAAAAAGACCTTACATGCAACGATAAAACCATTGTGTTAAAAGTCTAACCTGACTGAACTCAGCCACCATAAAGCCAGACCAAAAGGTCGGTATGTTGACTTTATCACCAATATAGGCAGCTACTCCCTTTTAACATTTAGTTTATATTTTTTTACTATGCTATTAATGTATCATAAAATTCACACACGAAATACAATTTTTTTATTTTAAGTAAAATCATTACACAGCAAAGCATTTATTTAAAAATATTACTATTATTAAATAAAGCATTAAAAATACTATTGATCATACCCTATACTTTTCATAATAATTAAAGCCGTATCTTCTATAGCTCTTTTAGTAACATCAATTGTTAAACACCTTGTTTTTTTCATTATTTTTTCAGCATAATCTAACTCATCTAATATTCTTGAATCATTAGCATATTGAAAGTTAGCATTAAGCCCATTGAATTTACCAATTCTATTTTTTCTTATTTCAATAAGCTCAAAAGGATTTATTTTAAGCCCTATGATCTTCCTTCCAGGAATGTTATATAGTTCTTCTGGAACAGGAACTTCAGGTACTAACGGTATATTTATAGCTTTAATTCCTTTATTAGCTAAATACATACACAATGGGGTTTTTGAAGTTCTTGAAACACCAATAAGCACTACGTCCGCATGTTTTATCCCATCATAATCCCTGCTATCATCATATTGCATAGCAAACTCCATAGCTTCTATTCTTTTATAATAATCCTTATCCATTTTCCATATTGCTCCTGGAATGTATTCTGGCTGTTTATTTAATAACTTAGAAGCTAGTCCTATCCCTGGTCCTAAAACATTCGATACAAATATTCCTTTTTCTACACATCTTTGTACTAAAAATTCTTTTACATCTACCATAATAATAGTCGAAATAATCATTACTTTTGAATCCCTATCTATTTTGCTAATAAAATAATTAACATCCTCAGCTGTTTTAATATGTGGTGTTTTTTTCACTATTACACTATCTGGAAACTGACTCGCTACTGATTTAGCCACAAGTTCCGCTGTTTCTCCTATTGAATCCGATACCGCATATATTGTTAACATTTTTTCATCTCATCTACTCTCTTTTTATATATTTTTTTCAGCACTCTAGCTTATCGTCTCTTAATATAAAAAATAAATTAAAATTATATTTTTAAAACAAATTAAAGAATGTTGAATTTAAATTAGATTGATTAAGCTATCATTATGTTATCCATATTAATCGATATAATTTAAATTAAATTATCTTTTTTTAATAAATTAAATAATGTTGAATTTAAATTAAATTGGTTCATTAAAATATTAACTTCAGATAATGCTTTCTCTTTTTTATCCTTAGATATATTAGCTTTTGAAGCTCTAATTAATATGTTTTTAGGAGAGTGTGATATATCTATAAATTCTAGAAGCTGACTTTTATATCCGACGCTTTCTAAAAGATTTGCTCTTACTGAATCTGTCATAAGTGCCGAAACCCTTTCTTGTACTATTCCATACTTTGTTAGTATCGATAATGACTCTGTTTTAATTTGGCTATTGAATTCATGTTGGCAGCAAGGAACAGAGAAAATCATATTACTATTCCACTTTATCGCATTATATAAAGCATAATCAGTAGCTGTATCGCACGCATGTAATGTAATTACCATATCAACTTTATTATCATATTTAAATCCATTTATATCCCCTAGCTCAAAATGTAAGTTTTCATAATTGTATCTTTTAGATATGTCATTACATTCTTTAATTACATCCTCCTTAAGATCAAGTCCTATCATTTTTACATTGATTTTTTTGATTTCAACAAAGTAATAATATAATACAAATGTTAAGTAAGATTTTCCACATCCAAAATCTAATATAGTAAGTTCCTTAAAATTATTCTTCTTAATTTCCTCATCAATAATTTCAACAAACTTATTTATTTGCTTATACTTATCATATTTTGAATTAACAACCCTGCCTTCTTTTGTAAAAATGCCTAAATCTATAAGAGGCTCTATTATCATACCCTCTTTAAGAATATAATTTTTTTCTTTGTTATGTCCTTTATTAGCAATTTTTACATTATCACTTTTTTTCTTCCCTAAATGAACTTTACCTTTTTTAGATATTTTCAAATCAAATGTAATTGTATTTGACCAAGCATCTACTTGTTTATAACTCGCTGATACATATTCTAGTATTTTTTCTCCTAAAACATCTATAGTAATATTCTCATGGAAAGCTTGCTTATCGGTGTTTTTTTCTATTTGATAATATTGCTTTACATCATCTTCTTTCAATACGAATGTTATTTTATTATACTGTACATCTTTATTCATTTTATTACTAATAACTAATTTTAAAATATCCTGCTTTAATATTTCATTAATCGCGCTTCTTAACTCTTCCATGTCAACACACCTTATAATTTATTTTAAAACTACTTTTCTATCTAATAATATCATTATATACCAAGTTAATTAATTCTAACACTTTTAAAAATAATTCCAATAAAATTTATGATATGAAAAATCTTGCTTCCCTAATATTCATAAAGAATTTTTTTATAATATATAAAAACAGACCATATACTAAAAATATACACCGTATATGGCCTGTTCAATAACCGATTTAAATATACTATTAGAATACCCTACTAATCCTTATCCCAACACTCAGTATTGCTAAGTCCATCAATAGAATTCGCATGAAATACTGGATCTTTACCTTGTTTAATTTGAATTGCATAATCCTTAATTACCTTTGGAAGTACCTTGCTTAATTTGAAAATAACAACAAGATTTATGAGTGCCATTGCTCCCATAAATAAATCTGCCATATTCCATACAATACTTATTGAAGACATTGACCCCCAAAATACCATACCAAGTACACCTACTCTAAAAGTAGTAAGCCATATTTTATTTCCATTCATAAACTCAATATTTGACTCACCATAATAATAGTTTCCAATTATAGAACTCCACGCAAACATGAAAATGCATACAGCTATAAATATATTGCCCCAGTTACCTACCTGCGAGGTTAATGCTACCTGTGTCAGTTCTATTCCAGTAAGTCCGTTATTTAGCTGTTCCCCAGAAATTAAAATAATAAATGCTGTTGCACTACATATTACTATAGTATCTAGGAAAACTCCAAATACTTGCACAATACCTTGTTTAACAGGATGGCTTACATCCGCTGTAGCCGCTGCATTTGGGGCACTTCCCATACCTGCTTCATTTGAGAATAGGCCTCTTTTAATACCCATCATAATCGCTGCACCAATTCCGCCGCCTGTAAATTGCTTTAAACCAAAAGCACCTTGGAAAATCATTTTAAATACAGCTGGAACTTGAGCTATATTTTTGAAAATTACAAAGAATGCAACGAATACATAGGCTACAGCCATAACTGGTACTAGAATCTCTGCAACTTTTGCTATCCTCTTAACCCCACCAAATATAACCAAAGCAGTAAGTCCTACCAGGATCATACCCCCCCAGAATCTTGTAATACCAAATGCTCCTTCAAACGCTAATGTTACAGTATTTGCCTGAACTGAATTAAATACAAGTCCAAATGATATAGTTATAAGTACTGAGAATACTAAACCAAGCTTTCGTTTGCCAAGCGCTTTTTCCATATAGTATGCAGGACCACCCTTGTATCCGTTTTCACCCTTTACTTTATAAATCTGTGCTAATGTATTTTCAACAAAGCTTGAGCCTGCACCTAAAAGAGCTATAACCCACATCCAGAAAACTGCTCCTGGACCTCCAACTGTTACGGCTATTGCAACCCCCGCAAGATTTCCAGTACCAACATGAGAAGCAACACTTATGCAGAATGCCTGAAATGATGATACCGCCACACCTTCCTTGCCATCTGAGGTTTTTCTACCATTCCTAAGAAGTTTAAATGTATGAGAGAAAAATCTGAACTGTGGAAACTTAAGATGAATAGTAAAATATGCTCCAATACTTATAAGTAAAATTATGAGCACGTAAGACCAAAGTATGTTATTAACTGATGTTACAATAGAATTTAATAAATTTAACATTTTGTCACACTCCTTCTAATAATTTAAATACTGAAATATAATAACTTTTTTCTATCATCACCATACCCTATTATGTATTTTCTTAGAAAAATCAGAAGATACTTAGATTGAGTTCTTTAGAAAGTTCTTCTAGAACTCTCGTTCCAGCAATACTATTTCCGTACATATCAAGTGCTGGCCCTACAACTGCTATTCCCATACGGTTTGGAACAACAGCCATAATACATCCCCCTACTCCGCTTTTAGCAGGAACACCAACCTCAATACAAAATTCTCCGGATCTGTCGTATAATCCACAGGTCATCATAATAGCCTTAACTATTTTATTGATGTACTCTGGAATTAACCGTTCATTTGACCATGGTGCTACTCCATTGTTTGCAATTACTGATGCCATTCTTGCTATATCCTCAACAACTACCTCAACTGAGCAGCATTTAAAGTATGCGTCTAATACGTCTTCTACATCCTTTTCAATTATGCCTGCTCCCTTTAGATAGTAAGCAATAGCTCTGTTTGTATTCCCAGTTAATTTTTCAGAGTTATAAACTGAATAATTCACCTCAATGTCATTATTATTTGCTAATTTTTTCATCATATTGTGAATTTTACTGAATTTTTCTATCCCATTATCTCCTTCCACAAGGGATGTACAAACTATTGCACCTGCATTTATAAACGGATTTGATGGTTTATGTGTCTCCTTCATTTCTAACTTAACCAATGAATTAAATGGGTCCGCTGAAGGTTCCTTACCTACTTTAGAAAAAACTACATCCTTTCCATTATCAATAAGAGCACATATAAGGATTACCACCTTTGATACACTTTGAATAGTGAACTTTGTTAGGTAGTCACCTTCTACAATAATATTACCGCATATGTCAAATATACATGCTCCAAGAGCATCTCTATCCCCCTTTGCAAGTTCAGGAATATACGTTGCTACTTGTCCATCTTTCGTAATTTTTTTACTGTTTTCAATTGCTGTTCTTAATATTGATTGCATTTACAACCCCCTCTTTAAGTTGTTTTTCTCATCTTCATATTTAATATTTTTTTATTTATATTACTTACAATGACTTCTTTTATTATACTCTATTATTCTCAAGATTTGGATAAAAAACTTTAAACATATTTCTACATATTTATAATAATCATGAAGATTTGTTTCGGAGGTGCTTTTTATTTGTAAATGTTTACATAAATGCCCACAATAAAATACCTTATAGACTTAGATGGAGTTATTAATGCTATCATTAACTTATGATCATTGGTGGTCATGTGGATGGAAGAATAACAGTACTTACTGAAAAAAGTTGAAAAACGGCAAGTTCAATAGTAAAATATACAAGTAATACTCCAGATTTTTTAAGAAATATAATTATAAATGTACTATTAAATTATATAGTAAACAATCTGTAAAAAAGATAAAAGAAGGTGCTAAAATGAATAATAAGCTTACTAAAAAAGATCTTGAAGACCTTCAAAAAGAATTTGATTATCGTAAAGGTCCTTTAACCATGGAAATTGCACATGAAAAAATGATAGCTGCTGCTCACGGTGATAGAAGTGAAAATGCTGAATATAAAGCTGCCAAAACAAATATGTACGAAAACTACAGAAGAATGGGATATTTAATAAAAATGATTAGAACCGCTGAAGTTATAGATGATGTTATTTATAATACTAAAGGGGCAAATATAAGTGATAAATTAATGATAAAATTTGAAGGTAGCGATGATATCGAAGAAATAGAACTTGTAACAACATTACAAGTGGATATATTAAATGGCAAGTTTAGTATTGAGTCACCAATAGGAATGGTATTATTCGGAAAAACAGTAGGAACTATAGTAGAAGTAGCATCTCCTGATGGAAATTATAAAATAGAGCTATTAAGCATAACTAAAGAATAACTTAACACATTGTAGCATACAATAAAAATAAGAATACCAAATGGAATTCTTATTTTCGAGTATATATCCTTTTATAACTTACTTTTTATTTGCTCCAAATAGCAGTTCTAGCTGGAATATTATCATATATAAATTTAGCATCTTTTAAAGCTAACCTTACACATCCGTGAGATACAGGAACTCCAAGGGTGTTATCTATAACATAATTACCCTTTCTATCGTATAGTACGCTGTGGAATAAATAGTTACCTCTTATTTGAGTATAATATTTACACCTAGCGCCTCCATCTGAAATAAAGTAGCTTCCTTTAATTCCAACGGTAAAATTACCTTTAACTGTTGGTGTTCTTGATTTTCCTGAAGAACAAACCATTGATCTAACAAGATTCCATTTTCTGTTAGACCCTTTGAATATATTTACCCTTTGGTGAGATAAATCAATCCATATAAAATAAGCAGTTGAACTATAAATGTTCTTACTGTTTATAGTTTTTTCTAACGAATTGTTTGAAACTGAAACTTTAGGTGTATATTTTTGTATTACTGGTGGTTTATACATAGACTGTGAAGTTGGTTTCATATTAAGTTTCTTTAGTGTTAAATTACCTACTATGCCATCTTTGATTAGCTTATTTCTCATTTGAAAGTCTATAACCGCATAATAGGTTAATCGTCCGAAGTCTCCATCTGCATAAAGTTTATAACCAAATTTATTAAGCTTTTGCTGTATTTCCTTAACTTTACTGCCCTTATTTCCTTGCTTAAATATTATTTGAGCAATTGGCTGTTGTTTTTTTTGAGCTAAAAGTTTAATACTGTTATTTTGTACATTTTCTTTTTGTATAGTATTTTGAGACACTCTAACGTTAGTTTGATATATTTTTGCGTCACTAGGAGGCAATTTCACCGCAGCCTCCGATTTATTCGCTAAAGTACATCCACTTATCATAACCACAACTATAAAGACAATACCTGATAGATATCTTTTATTCATACTGAATACCCCTTTTTTTTAGAAGTATGGATCTTGTCCCTATAGTATATTCTCCTAAAATTAAAGTGTCACTAAAATCCAAAAATGTAATTGTATTTAACCAAATAAAAACCACTAAGTTAAACTTAGCGGTTTTTTCTTACCTGGCGACAACCTACTCTTCCACAAGGTCACCCCTGCAGTACCATCGGCGCATTGAAGCTTAACCTTCGTGTTCGGTATGGGAACGGGTGTTACCTTCATGCCATAATCACCAGATTGAGAATATAAATATTCTCTGAAAATTGCACAGTGAATTAGTCTTTTCGCTCACGCTCAAAGCCTCGCTTCTTTCTTACGAAAGAAGTATATCGCATTACTTTTAATTATTTATTTAGGTCAAGCCCTCGACTTATTAGTATTAGTCAGCTGAACATGTTACCATGCTTACACCTCTAACCTATCAACCTGGTGGTCTTCCAGGAGTCTTACTAACACCGCACTTACGTGCGAGTTATGGGAAATCTCATCTCAGGGTGGGCTTCACGCTTAGATGCTTTCAGCGTTTATCCCTTCCAAACATAGCTACCCAGCGATGCCACTGGCGTGACAACTGGTGCACCAGAGGTTTGTCCATCCCGGTCCTCTCGTACTAAGGACAGCTCCCTTCAAATTTCCTACGCCCGCGACGGATAGGGACCGAACTGTCTCACGACGTTCTGAACCCAGCTCGCGTGCCGCTTTAATGGGCGAACAGCCCAACCCTTGGGACCTACTTCAGCCCCAGGATGCGACGAGCCGACATCGAGGTGCCAAACCTCCCCGTCGATGTGGACTCTTGGGGGAGATCAGCCTGTTATCCCCGAGGTAGCTTTTATCCGTTGAGCGATGGCCCTCCCACGAGGTACCACCGGATCACTAAGCCCGACTTTCGTCCCTGCTCCACTTGTAAGTGTCGCAGTCAGGCTCCCTTCTGCCTTTGCACTCTTCGCGCGATTTCCAACCGCGCTGAGGGAACCTTTGGGCGCCTCCGTTACTTTTTTGGAGGCGACCGCCCCAGTCAAACTGCCCACCTAACAATGTCCTGTGACCAGATTCATGGCCTCCAGTTAGAACCTCAGTACTGTCAGGGTGGTATCCCAAGGATGACTCCACACAGGCTGACGCCCATGTTTCTCAGTCTCCCACCTATCCTGTACAGACAATACCGAAATTCAATGCTAAGCTACAGTAAAGCTCTACGGGGTCTTTCCGTCCAATCGCGGGTAGCAAGCATCTTCACTTGCACTACAATTTCGCCGGATGTGTTGTTGAGACAGTGCCCAAATCATTACGCCATTCGTGCGGGTCGGAACTTACCCGACAAGGAATTTCGCTACCTTAGGACCGTTATAGTTACGGCCGCCGTTTACTGGGGCTTAAGTTCATACCTTCGCTTGCGCTAAGTAATCCCCTTAACCTTCCAGCACCGGGCAGGCGTCAGCCCCTATACATCAGCTTTCGCTTTAGCAGAGACCTGTGTTTTTGCTAAACAGTTGCTTGGGCCTATTCTCTGCGACCTACTTACGTAGGCACCCCTTCTCCCGAAGTTACGGGGTCAATTTGCCGAGTTCCTTAACAACAATTCTTCCGATGGTCTTAGGATTCTCTCCTCACCTACCTGTGTCGGTTTGCGGTACGGGCACCAATATCCTCGATAGAGACTTTTCTTGGCAGCGTGGAATCAGATACTTCAGGAATAAATTCCCTTCCCCATCACATCTCAGCGTTAAGAGCAAACGGATTTGCCTGTCTGCTCCGCCTAAATGCTTAGACACACATCCAATAGTGTGCACATCTTATCCTCCTGCGTCATCCCATTTCTAATAACGTCCATTGGTGGTATCGGAATATCAACCGATTGTCCATCACCTACGCCTTTCGGCCTCGGCTTAGGTCCCGACTAACCCTGAGAGGACGAGCCTTCCTCAGGAAACCTTAGGTTTTCGACCGTTAAGATTCTCACTTAACTCTCGCTACTCATGCCAACATTCTCACTTCTGTACCGTCCACCACTCCTTACGGTATGACTTCAGCCAGTACAGAAAGCTCCTCTACCGCGTACACAATTGTGTACACCCATAGCTTCGGTGGTAAGTTTTAGCCCCGGACATCTTCGGCGCAGGATCTCTTGACTAGTGAGCTATTACGCACTCTTTAAATGAGTGGCTGCTTCTGAGCCAACATCCTAGTTGTCTTAGAAATCCCACATCCTTTTCCACTTAACTTACACTTTGGGACCTTAGCTGATGGTCTGGGCTGTTTCCCTTTTGACTACGGATCTTATCATTCGCAGTCTGACTGCCGAAATAAAAGTATATGGCATTCGGAGTTTGATAGGGTTCAGTAACTGTTGTCAGCCCCTAGCCCATTCAGTGCTCTACCTCCATTACTCAATTAATCGACGCTAGCCCTAAAGCTATTTCGAGGAGAACCAGCTATCTCCGAGTTCGATTGGAATTTCTCCGCTATCCACAGCTCATCCCATGGTTTTTCAACACCAACGTGGTTCGGACCTCCACGGAATTTTACTTCCGCTTCATCCTGGCCATGGATAGGTCACCCGGTTTCGGGTCTACGACATGCAACTATGCGCCCTATTCAGACTTGGTTTCCCTTCGGCTCCGTACCTTAAGTACTTAACCTTGCTACATATCGTAACTCGTTGGCTCGTTCTACAAAAAGCACGCCGTCACACATATAAAGTGCTTCGACCGGTTGTAGGCACACGGTTTCAGGTTCTATTTCACTCCCCTTCCGGGGTTCTTTTCACCTTTCCCTCACGGTACTTCTTCACTATCGGTCACTAGGTAGTATTTAGCCTTGGGAGGTGGTCCTCCCAGCTTCCCACAAGGTTTCACGTGTCTCGTGGTACTCTGGATTAGATCTGACTGTTTTTCCTTTTCATTTACAGGCCTATTACCTTCTGCGGAGCAGCTTTCCAGCTATCTTCAATTAAGGAATTGCAGTATTTATGATCTATCCTCAACCCCCAGATCAAAGACCTGGGTTTGGGCTCTTTCCCTTTCGCTCGCCGCTACTTAGGAAATCGATGTTTCTTTCTCTTCCTCCGGGTACTTAGATGTTTCAGTTCCCCGGGTCTACCTCTGCATACCTATTTATTCAGTATGCAGTACATAGTTGTTACTATGTGGGTTCCCCCATTCGGAAATCTTTGGATCACAGGCTATTTGCGCCTACCCAAAGCTTATCGCAGCTTAACGCGTCCTTCTTCGGCTCCTAGTGCCAAGGCATTCGCCATGCGCCCTTTGTAGCTTGACCTTGATTCTGTCTATTTACATAGACGGTTATATTAATTTTGCGAAATTGTATTAAATCAATTTATAAACTACTTGCGTAGTTTTAATTTTTTTAAAACAACTTTTTTCACTGTGCAATTTTCAAAGAACATTTTAAGAAAAACTATTCATTATCTAACTCCTAAGAGTTAGATAAAATTAGTCTCTCAAAATTAAACAGAGAACTAGGTACGATTAATTACAATAGATATTTTTGAAGAACAAATTAATATTCTTCTATTGCATCGACCGAAGTCAATACATCTACTCCCTAGAAAGGAGGTGATCCAGCCGCAGGTTCTCCTACGGCTACCTTGTTACGACTTCACCCCAATCATCAATCCCACCTTCGGCCGCTGGCTCCTTACGGTTACCTCACGGACTTCGGGTGTTACCAACTCTCATGGTGTGACGGGCGGTGTGTACAAGGCCCGGGAACGTATTCACCGCGACATGCTGATTCGCGATTACTAGCAACTCCGGCTTCATGTAGGCGAGTTGCAGCCTACAATCCGAACTGGGATGAGTTTTTGAGTTTGGCTCCACCTTGCGGTCTTGCATCTCTTTGTACTCACCATTGTAGCACGTGTGTAGCCCTAGACATAAGGGGCATGATGATTTGACGTCATCCCCACCTTCCTCCCGGTTAACCCGGGCAGTCTCACTAGAGTGCTCAACTTAATGGTAGCAACTAATGATAAGGGTTGCGCTCGTTGCGGGACTTAACCCAACATCTCACGACACGAGCTGACGACAACCATGCACCACCTGTCACCCTGTCCCGAAGGACTTCGCCCATCTCTGGGTTATGCAGGGGATGTCAAGTCTAGGTAAGGTTCTTCGCGTTGCTTCGAATTAAACCACATGCTCCGCTGCTTGTGCGGGCCCCCGTCAATTCCTTTGAGTTTTAATCTTGCGATCGTACTCCCCAGGCGGAATACTTAATGTGTTAACGGCGGCACCGAGGTTCGACCCCCGACACCTAGTATTCATCGTTTACGGCGTGGACTACCAGGGTATCTAATCCTGTTTGCTCCCCACGCTTTCATGCCTCAGCGTCAGTTACAGTCCAGTAAGTCGCCTTCGCCACTGGTGTTCTTCCTAATCTCTACGCATTTCACCGCTACACTAGGAATTCCACTTACCTCTCCTGCACTCTAGACACCCAGTTTCAAATGCAGCACCCAAGTTAAGCTCGGGTATTTCACATCTGACTTAAATGTCCGCCTACGCATCCTTTACGCCCAGTAAATCCGGACAACGCTTGCCACCTACGTATTACCGCGGCTGCTGGCACGTAGTTAGCCGTGGCTTCCTCCTCTGGTACCGTCATTATCGTCCCAGAAGACAGAACTTTACAACCCGAAGGCCTTCATCATTCACGCGGCGTTGCTGCGTCAGGGTTTCCCCCATTGCGCAATATTCCCCACTGCTGCCTCCCGTAGGAGTCTGGACCGTGTCTCAGTTCCAATGTGGCCGATCACCCTCTCAGGTCGGCTACGCATCGTCGCCTTGGTGAGCCGTTACCTCACCAACTAGCTAATGCGCCGCGGGTCCATCTCAAAGTGGAATTTTCCGAAGAAAAATCCTTTGATGTTTCGATCATGCGACCAAAACATATTATGCGGTATTAATCTCCCTTTCGGGAGGCTATTCCCCTCTTTGAGGCAGGTTACCCACGTGTTACTCACCCGTCCGCCGCTAATCCACCCCGAAAGGTTTCATCGCTCGACTTGCATGTGTTAGGCACGCCGCCAGCGTTCGTCCTGAGCCAGGATCAAACTCTCAATTTAAAAGTTTACACTTTTTTAGTTGAAATGATTAATCTGCGACAACTGTTAAGTTGTTACGCAAGCTCATTACATACTTTTAGTCTTACGACTAAATTTTACTTTATACTAAAGTAATTAACTGGTTTAACGAAATATTATTTCGCTATCTTTACCTATTTCTCTGTTTAATTTTCAAAGACCAATTCGCTTTGTCATCATGTGACGACTTCTACTATATTACTAGGTATTTCTTGTTTTGTCAACATTTTTTTAATTTATTTTCATTTGAAAACATACTAAATAGTTATCAACAGTTAGCTTATCGTGCCACTCGTTTGTGACGACAAGGAGTATTCTATCACATAAATAAGAGCATAATTTCACAACATAGCTACTCTAGCTAGATTACATTCATATTTCTACATATTAGTCTAAATAATTCAATGTTTCTCATCCTGATACACATGGCTAATTATTATCAACATAGAAACATTTTTTTGAGAAACTGTCGTCAAATAACAAAAGTCTCCCCCTATTAAGTATACAACCTTAATTTTTGGCTATATTTAATAATATTGCGAAATAAAAAATATAGGAGGAAAAAATGTTTAATAAGAATGATAAGATAAGAAATAAAACATTTAAAACTGTATGCAATCGGGCTGATGCATTAGCAGTACGTTGTAAAATACTTGTAGATACAGACACAGTAACAAATTATTTAATTAATATTGAGGATTATGCTGGAGGAATTACTGTATTGTTAGATAAAGATGGAAACCCTATGTTTTCACAAGTGAAGTTGTAACGTTTTTATATAGATACAAACCTACTTATAATGTTTACTGATTTCAGTAATTAATTTACCCCAAAACTTAGACTCCTTTTTAATTGTTTTTACTATTTTTTTCGGATTAGCTTTTCCACTATACAATACTTTTACAACTAATAATATATATATCAACTTCATATAAATCACTCCTTACAGTTATTTATATTCTTTTAAGCCTTTGAAAAGTCTAATGATTTACCAAAACCCCCGTTCCCTAGAGTTTTTCACATATTCAATTAAGGATTTCCCTAAAGTATCAGATTGGTGGATCCTTAATATCTGGAACTGATTTCAATATACAGTTTTTATTTACTAATTATCTCAAATCTATTATAAATCCTCTCTAAACGAATCCTTATTACTAAATAATTAACTGATACTTTTTTATCGAACATATAGCATTTAATTCTACATATATTATTAAAACCACTCTTATGTTTCTATAGATGTCTAGCACTGTTAAAATTAGAAAGTGGTATAATAAAATTAATCAAGACAACGTTTACATTGTCTTGATGTTAAAGGAGGAGCAATTATGAAAACAGAATTAGTAGAAGATTTACTTACTCTCAAGGTTGATATGGTAGCAACCTTAGCAACCGCAATTTTATTATTACTATTAGGTTACTGGCTTATAAAAAAGGTAGCTTTTTTTAGAAAGTTTTGTATTCCTGCCCCTGTAATTGGAGGTTTACTATTTTCAATACTTGCCCTTGTTTTAAAACAGAGCGGTCTAATAACAATTAGTATGGATACAACTTTTCAATCTCCTTTTATGATAGCTTTCTTTACGACTATTGGACTTGGCGCAAGTTTTAAATTACTTAAAAAAGGTGGAAAATGTTTAATTATCTACTGGCTGCTATGTGGAGTCCTTGCTATTTCACAGAATGTTATAGGCATTGTATTTGCAAAGATTACTGGAATTCACCCTATGTTTGGTATTATGGCAGGTTCAGTTTCAATGGAAGGTGGACATGGTGCAGCAGCCGCTTTTGGAAAAACTGCTGAGGCTATGGGTATTGCAGGATCTACTACCGTAGCTATAGCTGCCGCCACTTTTGGTCTTATATCTGGTGGTCTTATCGGGGGCCCCATTGCAAAGCATTTAATAGACAAACACAAATTAAAACCTAGTACATCAGATAACTATGACGTAAAATCCTTTGAAAATGTAGTAAGCGACACAGGAAATACAAAAATCACAACGAATATGGTTATGGCTCATATGGCAATAATAACTGTTTGTATGACAATCGGGTCTATTGCCAGCGGATGGTTTTCAACAGCTACAGGCCTTTCTTTACCTGGATATGTAGGCGCTATGTTTGTATCTGTAGCTTTTAGAAATATAAATGATAAAATACACATCGCTAAACTTGATTATTACACCATAGATTTAATGGGCAACGTGTCCCTTGGAATTTTCCTCTCAATGGCATTAATGACATTGAAGTTATGGGAACTTGTAGGACTTGCAGGACCATTATTAATAATAGTTACTGCACAAGTAATATTTATGATATTATACACAGTATTTGTTGTATTTAAATTCCTTGGAAAAGATTTTGATGCAGCCGTTATGGCAGCTGGTATGGCAGGTCATGGTCTTGGCGCTACTCCAAATGCTATAGCTAATATGGGAGCTGTTACTGAAAAATATGGTCCATCTCCAAAGGCATTTTTAATAGTTCCATTAGTCGGAGCATTTCTAATTGACCTCATAGGTATCCCAACTATTGTATTCTTCATGAATTTTTTTAAATAAAAATCCATATAGAAAATATTATTACGATGCCAAGACTTTCAAAAGTACTTACAGCAAGAATTTAAGCAAAAATAACCTTTTCCATTGTTAATAGTGTCGTTAAATTTAACGGCACTATTAACTAACCCTTAACCCGATAAAACTCCTAATCTTAGTACTTTACTATACATTCCTGCTAAGTGTTTAATTAAATTTTACAATGGCCTTATTAAATTTAATTTATTATAGAAGGTATTTGGAAATATTTGGAGAATACTTTCTATATATAATTTAGGAGGCGTGTACAATGATCTATGATGCATTTAAAATAGCTAAACATTTAAATATCAGTAAAGTAACGGCTTACGCTAAGATGAAATTACCTGAAGTAAAACCTTTTTTAATATCCCACAATGGTAAAACATGTGTAGAAGAAAAAGGTCTAGAAGCAATTAAACAAGCTCTAAAATATAATCACTCTTCAGAAGCAGAATCAGAAGTTGCAGTTACAGTGGTGAATCTATTAAAAGAAGATATGATTGAAATACTTAAAAGTAATATCGAATTTATTAAACAGCAATTAACTGTTAAAGACGGTCAACTCTATGATATTAATAAATTATTAGAAAATACACAGGTCCTGTTTAAACAAGAACAAGAGAAAAATAAAATCGTGTTATCATTACCCGAAACCATTAAAGAACACGATATTCAATTGGTTAATAATCTAACTCAAAGTCTTGAAAGACAACGATCCAAAGCAGTAGCCGACGAAATTCTTCACAGGAAAAAAGGAATTTTCCAAAGATTGTTTGATAAATAAGAAATAGCTGTAGTAAAATTAATTATTACTACAGCTATTTCTTTATTTTCATATCCCTCGTTAAATCCAAGTATATCACTGCTTGTTTATAATTTTACCTAATCCTCATCCAATGAATTAACAGCTTTTTCAAGTTGTAGCATAGCTTTCTCAAGTATTGAACGTGGACATGCTATATTTACACGCATATATCCAGAAAGACTACGACAGAAATCATTGCCAGCATTAAGTCCTAGACCCGCCTTATTTATCATAAATTCTTTCAGTTCATCATTTCCCAATTCTAGTTTACGACAGTCAAGCCAAACCAGATAAGTACTTTCAGGTCTGCTAGGTTTAATTTTTGGTATGTTGTTTTTACAAAACTCTCCTATGAAATCAATATTGCCCTCAATATATGGAATTAACTGTGTAAGCCACTCTTGACCATACCTATAAGCTGCTTCTACCGCTACAAGACTAAAGCAATTATTGCGATGGATATCCATACCTCTCCAAAAAACATCAAATGTCTCTTTAACTTCAGCATTCGGAAAAATCACTACAGAAGCCTGTAGTCCTGCCAAGTTGAAAGTTTTTGTACATGAAGTACAGGTGATGGTTTTACTAGAAACCTCCTTTGATATACTAGCAGTAGGAATGTGTTTATTATCCCACAATATCAAATCTGAGTGTATCTCATCTGAAACAATCATTACATTGTAGCGTAGGCATAGTTCAGTAATATGTTCTAGTTCCTCTCGGCTCCACACTCTGCCTACCGGATTGTGTGGGCTACACATAATAAATAACTTTGGTTTCTGTTTTAATTTTTCTTCGAAGTCCTCAAAATCTATTGAATAGACTCCTTCTTGTTCTAATAATTGATTTTCAATTACCACTCTTCCCCAAGATTCTATTACGTCATAAAATTCTGGATAGACTGGAGTCTGTATCAAAATTTTATCTTCTTTATTAGAAAATTCTCTGACAATAACCGATAGAGATGGGACAACACCGGGGCTGAAACTAATTAAATCTTTATTAACTATCCAATTATTTTGAGTCTTTTCCCAATCACAAAAAGCTTCATAATAGGAGTCAGGGCGAGATGTATATCCATAGATTCCTTGCTTCGCTCTTTTGATGATAGCATCATTAATGGGCTTAGCTACCTCGAATTCCATATCTGCTATCCATAATGGTATTACATTAGAAGTTCCAAATTTTTTTTCTCTTTCATCGTATTTTGCAGCAAAGTTGTTACTACGGTCAATTATTTCATCAAAATTATACTTCATAATTTACACCCTTCTTATATTTATTTGTGCAAGAAATACTTGCTATAACATAAATATAGCAAAAATGATGCCAATTTTCTGATTGATCTTTTGGAGCGGTTTTTAAATAAGTATCTACTATATATAAATCTTTTATTGAAAAAATTGCTTTTGAATAATTTAAATGGTTAAAGTTATACAACTTAAACCATTTAAATAAAAAATAATGTCTACTCCTCTTGAATTGCAATCAAAAATTACATCATTCTCATTTAGACCAATAATTCTTCATCTCTAATTACCGAATTTTGTTGAAAAAGAGCAAAAACCTCATTTATTGGCATAAAATTTGCTAGTTACCATTATAGCAAGCTTGATATAAAAAATGAAAGGATAAAAACTATGATTACAAAAATGGAATTATTAAGTTGCTAATGCAAGGAGCAATTGTACTTGTACTCTTATATTAAGCGTACATAATGGAATAGGTATCACACCTATTTTCAATATTTATTCAAAATTATTTTCGTCAAAGTAAACGATACCGTACTTATAAATCGTGATTAATCAACAATGTCATTATTTGTCCACAGATTGTATAACAGGTAATTGCTCAAAATCAAGGATTGTTTGAAATGTCTTTTTATTTCTTAACAATACCAACCAATGAAAAGGAGATATTAAAATGAACACAAAAAAACAAAGCACATGGAAAAACTATCGTTTCTCTATTGTTTTAATGCTATCTATTATAATAGGTAGCATAATTGGAATTGTTTTCGGTGAAAAAGCAACAGTACTTAAACCATTTGGTGATGTATTTCTTAACTTAATGTTCACCGTTGTAACCCCTCTAGTCTTTGTTACCATAGCTGGTGCAGTAGGAAATATGGTCAATATGAAAAGACTTGGGAAAATTATAAGCAACATGTTTTTGACATTTGTTACTACGGGACTTATTGCCGGCGTTATCGTTATTGCTGTTGTCAAGTTTTTTCCCCCTGCTGCTGGCGTTAACCTAACATTGCAATCTGCTAAAGCGTTGGAATCCGTCAAGCTTTCTGATCAAATTGTTAAGACACTAACTGTAACTGATTTTGGCGGCTTATTTTCTCGCTCTAATATGATGCCTCTTATTATATTCTCTATTTTCTTTGGTTTATGTGTTAGTTCCCTTGGCGCTGAAAACAACATTATAGCTAAGGGGTTAGACGCTATGTCCAAAGTTATGATGAAATTTATTAGCATTATTATGTTGTACGCTCCAATTGGTTTAGGTGCTTATTTTGCAAGCCTCATTGGCGAATTTGGTCCTCAGCTCTTGGGAGCTTATGCAAGAGCTATGATTATATATTATCCACTATGTATTGTATATTTTTTTGTTGCATTTTCTGGATATTCATATTTTGCTGGTGGTACTCAGGGTATAAAAATTTTCTTCAAAAACATCTTAGAACCGTCAATTACATCTCTTGCAACACAAAGCTCTATTGCAACTCTACCTGTTAACCTAAAGGCTACTTATAATATGGGAGTTCCAAAGGATATCCGTGAAATTGTATTGCCAATCGGTGCGACCATGCATATGGACGGTACTGTTATCTCTTCGATATTAAAAATTTCATTTTTATTTGGAATATTCGGACAAGGATTCTCTGGAATTGGAACCTATATTGCTGCACTAGCCATTTCAGTTATGGGCGGCGTAGTTATGTCGGGTGTTCCAGGTGGTGGACTTATCGGTGAAATGTTGATTGTAAACTTATTTGGGTTTCCGCCAGAAGCGTTTCCAATTATTGCAACTCTTGGTTTCCTTGTAGATCCTGCTGCAACATGGATAAACTGCACTGGTGACGCTGTAACATCTATGATAGTTACTAGATTGGTAGAAGGTAAAGACTGGATGAAGAAGAATGTTCAATCTTTATCATCTTCTATCAAAGGCTAATGATTTATAGATGTTAACTCTATATTATAGGTTGAATGCTCTCCCCTTAAATAACTGATTTAGTCCTATAAATTCTTAATAATATAGAAAAGGGTTCAATAACATTGGCATAGTTATTGCTTGTAATATAAGTGTATTTGCAAATACGAGTTACAATTAAAACTTACATCGGATGATTTTTAGCATCTAATACTTTATGTACAATAAATCCTAAACTGTAAACTTTAATAATAGTAAGTATTCACCTAATAGTACTATGCTAGGATTAGAACTTGCATTATTAGGTTTACTTGTATATTATTATTGTAAGATAAAAGCTAAAAAGACTTTCAAAATTAAAATATAGTTTCATAAAGAAGGAGATTAATTATGATAAAAGAAATTATTTCAACTAAAAAAGCACCTGCAGCAATTGGACCATATTCACAGGCAATTAAGGTAGGAAATTTATTATTTACATCTGGTCAACTACCATTTGTACCAGAAACCGGAGAACTTATAAGTGGCGACGTAAGAAAAGCTACAGAAAGATCTATTGAAAATTTAAAAGCAATATTAGAAGAAGCAGGATCATCTCTTGATAAAGTCGTAAAAACGGTAATTTTTCTTAGAGATATGAATGATTTTGCAATAGTAAATGAAGTATACGAAAGCTATTTTACTTCAAATCAACCAGCACGTTCATGTGTCCAGGTGGCAAAACTGCCTAAAGATGGAATACTTGAAATAGAAGCTGTAGCATTTGTATAAAAAAGGAGGAGTAATCAATGATTAAAATTCCTGAAAAAATAACGTTTGCAAACTTACCCACACGAATAGAAAAACTAGAAAGACTTTCTCAAAAACTGGGCGGACCTAATATCTATATAAAAAGAGATGATCAAACAGGAACCGAAGTATCTGGTAATAAAATAAGGAAACTTGAATTTTCTGTAAAGGAAGCCCTTGATCAAAAATGTGATGTACTTATTACCTGCGGAGGAATCCAATCTAATCATTGTAGATCTACGGCAGCAGTCGCTGCAAGACTTGGAATGAAATCAGTCCTTGTTTTAAGAGGGGACTCAGAAACAGAATCAGATGGTAATTTGTTTATAGATAAGCTTTTGGGAGCTGAGATTCGTTTTGTTACTCCAGAAGAATATAAAAATAATAAAGCTGGAATTATGGAACAAATCAAAGCGCAATTAGAGGCAACGGGCTGTAAACCTTATATTATACCAGAAGGTGCTTCTAATGGGATTGGTGGATTTGGGTACTATAATGCCATGAAGGAAATTATTTGCCAGGAAAAAGAGCTAGGTGTACATTTTGATAAAATTGTACTAGCCGTAGGATCTGGTGGAACCCATTCCGGACTGTTTCTAGCAAGCAAAACACTAGAGTATAATGGTGAAATCTATGGCGTCAACGTTTGTGATGACGCTGAACACTTCAAAAATGAGATTTATAAAATAGCTCATGAAAGTATGCAATACATCGATGTGAATTTACATATTTCTAAAGATGAAATTCATATTATAGATGGATATGTAGGAAGAGGATATGCTCTTAGCAGAGCAGAAGAGCTTCAATTTATCCACGACTTTGCAAAACTAGAGGGAATTATTTTAGATCCTGTGTATACCGGTAAAGCAATGTATGGATTAGTACAAGAAATTAAAAAGGGAACCTTTAAAAACTGCGAAAATATTCTATTTATTCATACCGGTGGAGCATTTGGATTGTTCCCACAAAAAGACCTATTTAAGTTTTAAAAATAATAAGTTCATAAAAAGGTATAGCAAAATTTTGCTATACCTTTTCTGAAATGTCGTTAAACCATTTAAATGAAAAATAATGTCTATTTAAGTTGAGATTGCAGTTTGTTGAAAACCTTTATGCCTCGGTCATTTATTTTACTACCACCTCTACCTCGCGACATTTTAATTAAACCTAAATTATTTAAATCGTTTAAAATACCGCGAACTTCTTGTTGGCTTAGGTAGCGTCCTGTTTTTTCTGCTTGCTCAGAAATTGATAATCTACCCATGGAAATTTGTTGAACAAATCCCACATGCAATCTGTCTAGTACAAAAAAATAATCATCTAATTGATTACCTGCTAATTGCTCCAAAAGTTTAGCATCTAGATTAGTGCTAGTATCAGACTTACATTTTAATGTTGACATAGCATTATTGTAGAACCCAGGTGGTAAATCATCGTAATACACTATATCTTTATCTATATAGGTGAGATATTCTACATAGTTGTGTAGTTCACGAATATTTCCATTCCAATTATGAGAGAGCAATGCATTAATTACTTGTGTAGATAGGATGAATTTTCCTCCCAATTTATGTTTAAAGTAGTCAAACAGCAGCATAATGTCTTCACCACGCTCTCGCAATGGAGGAAGCTGAATTGGCAAGGTGTTTAGACGAAAGTAGAGGTCATTACGAAAACTCCCGTTAGACACCAGCTCTTCAAGATTTTCATTGGCTGCAGCTATTATTCGTACATCAATACTAATAATTTTATTGCCTCCAATTCGCATAATCTCTCTTTCTTGAATAACACGAAGCAGTTTTATTTGGAGGGCTGGACTCATCCCTTCTACTTCATCTAAAAATATTGTTCCCCTATGAGCATATTCAAAAAGCCCCAATTTTCCTCCCCTTTTAGCACCAGTGAAAGATCCTTCATCGTAACCAAACAGTTCACTTTCTAGCAGATTATCTGGTATCGCTGCGCAGTTTATGGCAATAAAAGGATAGTTATGACGCTCTGATTCGTTATGTACAGCATGTGCAAAAAGTTCCTTCCCCGTTCCGCTCTCACCTGTAATTAAGACAGTAGAATTGGTTCTCGCCATTTTTTTAGCAATGGTACATGCTTTTTTTATTACATCACTCTCCCCAATGATATCATCAAAGGTATATTTAGCTTTATGACCTTTATTAAGTAATTGAAGACGCAAATTATGTTGTTTATACTCTTCTTCAGTAAATTTTTGTATAGTAGCAAAAGAACCGAGATATTCATCTCCACGTATTACAGGAGTAACGGTTACAGTAATATCCACACCACTCACTCTAATCAAACGATTATTTATCTTTTTTCGCGTACTCCTACACTCCTCAAAAGGTAAAAACGATAAAATTAACGCAGCAGGATGATCGATGGATTGTTCTTTTGTAACACCTGTAATTTCTAGTGCTCTTGAATTACAAGCAAAAATAATATCATCCTCATTCACACCAATAATACCTTCATCCATGATTTCCATCAAAATTTCAAATTGACTTTCCATTTGAAGAGATCTTCCAAACAGTTGATTAAAGCTATAATTATTGACAGCTAAAGAACGAAAATATTCCTTGAATTTTTCCCTCTCTAATAGGTAATCAAATTTTAGCCTCAGTGCTATTTCCACCATTGTGGTTGAATCTAGCACACGCTGCCCAAGGTCGATAATAGTCTTTATATCTTTTGGTACATAACGTAATTCACCTGGTGTTACCGACAGCTCGAACCCACTAACTGGCTTAGCTCCAGGATAATATGGTGTAAACTCTATGTGATTGATGCCTAGTTGGCTGAGTCTAGTTATAGCCTCGCGCACCATTTTTTCACTGAGATTGACAAATAAAGCTTTACTTCCATTTGGAATACTCCTTAAAATATCAAGAGATTTGTTAGTAAAGGCCACTGCAATTTCTACTTTAGGGACATCAATGGGGATGCATTCCTGAAAATCCGTAATGTTTTCAAAAGCATCGGTTGAAACCACAAATAAATCAGCTTCCTTTATTTTTTTAACCGATCCATTTAATACATTATAAGCACACGTGGTTACTAACTCACCAAAAAGCTCTTTAATCTGATTTTCGTAAAATTTTGCAGCCATATAATCCAACGCTACAACAGCTATTCTTTTTTTTATAGGACTCACCCTCTTAAGTTTTAATTATTATAATGTTAATTCTTTTTAAAAAACATGTCAAGGATAGTCTCTAATTAATAAATTGTATTTCAAAGAAATTATTGACATCTTTCTGTGTCTATCTTATAATAACAGTAGACAAGGAGGTCATATGTTTGAATATTCTTATATCATCCCTTTCTCAAACGCCCATATATGAGCAAATACGAAATCAAATAAAAGAAATGGTACTCAGCGGAAAGCTAAAATCCAAGGAGCAATTGCCATCAATAAGGCTTATGGCAAAAGATTTGAAGGTTGGAATCATAACAGTAAAACGTGCTTATGAAGAACTTGGAAAAGAGGGTATTGTCATCAATTTACAAGGACGAGGATGCTTTGTGGCAGAGATTGACCGAAAAAAAATTAAGTCAATACACATTGACATGCTTCATGAACAACTTCTTGAAATTAAAGAATTTACAGACGCTTGTGGCATATCCCCTGAGGAAATGCTTAAAGTTATAAATGAAATATACGGAGGTAGTAAAAATGACTAATAAGGCTTTGGAAATCAAAAACTTAAATGGAAATATAGGAGATTTCTCTTTGGATGATATAAGGTTTTCAATTGAAAAAGGAACTATCATGGGGTTTATAGGAAAGAATGGTTCAGGAAAAACCACCCTTATTAAAACAATACTTAATATGATTCCAAAAACTTCGGGACAAGTATTCTTCGATGGTACTCCTATGTTTGGAAATGAAGAAACAGTTAAAGCAAAAATAGGAGTTGTCTTTGACAGTCTAATTTATCCTCTTAACCTCAAACCTATTAAAATTAAAAAAATGATATCACCCTTTTATAAAACCTTTGATGATAAAAAATTTGACGAACTTATGAAGCGCTTTGAACTTAATCCAAGTAAAAAGCTTAAAGCATATTCAAAAGGTATGCAGATGAAATTCGGAGTTGTAATGGCACTATGTCATAATCCAGATTTAATTATACTTGACGAACCCACAGCAGGCCTTGACCCAATCGCAAGAGCTGACGTAATTGATTTACTCTTAGAACTTATGCAAAATGAGCAAAGATCCATACTATTTTCAACTCATATTACAAGTGATCTTGAAAAAATTGCAGATTATATAACAATGATTGATAATGGTAAAATTGTTTTTTCTAAGGGGAAAGATGAAATGCTTGATACCTATCTCCTTGCACATATTGAAAGAGAATCTATGACAGATGAAATTAAATCTGGACTTGTAGGAATAAAGGAAACGACCTTCGGATATGAGGGTTTATGCAACAAAAATCTAAAACTTCAAAATTTTGAAGGGGTTAAAACTGCCAGGCCTACAATTGAAGATATTATGCTTTACATGGGTGCGAAAAAATGAAGATGAATGGAAACTACCATATATCAAGTTATAGAGAGTTTTACAAGGAGATGGAACAATGTTAAAGAAGTTGTTGAATTATCAGACGCTTTTAAGTTATTCATCAGGGATTGCTAGTACGGAAAACTCTTTAAAATCGAGTTTCTTCACTGTATTTATTTACGTGTTATTTTTGTTTACTTTATCATTAATATTAGACGCTGGAGGATTGGTATTTTGCCCCATATTTTTTACTTTACATGCAGTTTATTACACTATAAATTCACAAAACAAATTATTTGAGATTGTACCAGTTCCAAAATTGTATTCCATTATAAATATTTATTTATTTGTTCTTGTAAAAAATCTCTGTTTTACTGTTGGAATTACCTTAGGACTCATACTAACTGGACTTTCACCACAATCGACCGACGTTTTGGATATGATTTCATTAGCAAATAATTGGAAAGCTGTATTAGTAACAAGCTGCATATCTACTATAATAGCAAGTGTCTTATTACCCATATTTTTTATAAGGCTTAATCCTCTTAGAAAAGCCCTTACAATATCGATAGTTACACTTGTCACAATAGCACTTCTATTATTCGAAAATGCATTGCCCGTTTCGACTGAATTTGGTACATTGCATTTTTTAGAAAGCATTGCAACAATGCCTCATTACAATGAATTTTTATTATTATTAGTCTGTGTCTGCGTAGTAATAATCCCTATTTCAATGTTAATATCCTACAGACTCTATAAAGGAAAGAGGTGCTTAGTATGTTAAAAAAATTTATTGCATATCAAAGGCTATTGCTAAATTCATATCCTCCAATTGATATTAACTCACCAGCCCCTTTAAAGGTATTACTTTATGTTTTTGCTTTTGCTGTAATAATTTTCATGAATATATCTATATTTTTCGGAAACACAGCAATTTTCGATTCTTTTTTACCTTGTAATTTGCCTATTATAATTGTATGGATGATTAATGGGATACTTCATGGTGATCACAAACTTTTTGAAACTGTTCCTGTAAGCCGAAAATATACAGCGTTAAATATATTTTTGCTACCAATAGTTATGATATTTATAATGTACATCCTATTCTATATTTCTGGTGCTGTGTTACTCGGTAGTATATTTGGATTTGTATACCTTACGGATTCCCAAGGTTTTAGTAACGCTCCTCCAGACTCTGCTATAAATCAAGTAATAGACACAACAAAAGGAGATCTATTAATGTTATGCATATTAGTAATAATTGTTTTTGTGGGAGTTGCAATTACTTTTATAAAAAGCAAAAAACTTAGGCTCTTAAGTTTTGCTGGGTTTGCTACTATCGGTTATGGACTTTTAGCTTTTCTAAAATCTTCTATGCCGATATCATCATACACTGGCGAAGTAGAATTTTTTGAAAGTTTTTCTATAATGCCTCTAGGAACTACTATTCTGATTTGTGTAGCTATTGCTACAGTTATAATAGGCATTGTCTCGGTTTTCATAGGATATAACCTTTATGTAGGTAAACCAACTGGTAGTAATGACTACTAGTTTTCATTAACACAAGATAGACATGCGACTTCTCTCATGTCTATCTTTTTATCTACTCCGCTCTTGACCATTCAGCAGGTTTTTTTGAATCTAGTAATTTGATTTGACATTAGTTATAGACGAAAATAAAAGCCCAGCATTTAGTCAATTATCACTAAATGCTGGGCTTGTACCTTTTCTTAGACTTTATTTACTCATTGCTTCTTCTACTGCAACCGCAACTGCAACTGAAGCTCCAACCATAGGGTTGTTACCCATTCCGATAAGTCCCATCATTTCAACGTGAGCTGGTACTGATGAAGAACCTGCAAATTGTGCATCTGAATGCATTCTTCCCATAGTATCAGTCATTCCGTATGAAGCAGGACCTGCTCCCATATTATCTGGGTGAAGAGTTCTTCCAGTACCACCACCTGATGCAACTGAGAAGTATTTCTTACCTTCTGCGCAACATTCTTTTTTATAAGTACCAGCAACTGGATGTTGGAATCTTGTTGGATTTGTAGAGTTTCCTGTAATTGAAACGTCTACTCCCTCAGAATGCATTATTGAAACGCCTTCGCGTACATCATCTGCTCCGTAACATCTTACTTTAGCTTTTTCTCCATCAGAATAAGCTGTTTCTTTAACTACTGTTAATTTACTAGTATAGTAATCAAATTTAGTTTGAACATAAGTAAATCCATTAATTCTTGAAATTATATAAGCAGCATCTTTTCCAAGACCATTAAGTATTACTTTTAAAGGTTCTGTTCTTACTTTGTTTGCAGCTCTTGCAAGGCCAATTGCACCTTCAGCAGCAGCAAATGATTCATGTCCAGCTAAAAATGCGAAGCATTTAGTTTCTTCGCGTAGAAGCATAGCTGCTAAGTTACCATGTCCAATTCCAACTTTTCTGTCATCAGCAACAGAACCCGGTATACAAAACGATTGAAGACCTTCTCCTATATATACTGCTGCATCAGCTGCCTTAGTACAACCATTTTTAATTGCTATAGAAGCCCCTACTGCATATGCCCAGCAAGCATTTTCAAATGCTATAGGTTGAATTCCTTTAACTATACCAAAAACATCGATACCTTTTTCTTCGCAAATTGTTCTTGCTTCTTCTAGTGAGTTTATACCGTGCTTACTTAACACAGGTAATATTTGATCTATTCTTCTTTCATAACTTTCAAATAAAGCCATTTAATTATTCCTCCTTCTTATATTATTTGTTTCTTGGGTCGATTACTGTTGTTGCTTCTGCAAATCTACCATAACTTCCAGTAGCTTTTTCCATAGCTTCATTAGCATCCATACCTGTTTTGATCATTTCCATCATTTTTCCAAGTTGAACAAATTTATAACCTATTATCTCGTTATTTTTATCTAATGCAATATTGGTAACATAACCTTCAGCCATTTCTAAATATCTTGGGCCCTTAGCAAGTGTTCCATACATTGTACCAACTTGACTTCTAAGACCTTTACCTAAGTCTTCAAGTCCAGCTCCTATAGGTAGTCCACCTTCTGAAAATGCTGTTTGAGTTCTTCCGTAAACAATTTGAAGGAATAACTCTCTCATAGCTGTATTTATTGCATCACACACTAAATCTGTGTTTAACGCTTCTAAAATAGTTTTTCCTGGAAGTATTTCTGATGCCATTGCAGCTGAGTGAGTACTACCAGAGCATCCTATTACCTCAACTAATGCTTCTTGTATTATACCCTCTTTTACATTTAAAGTAAGCTTGCATGCACCCTGTTGAGGAGCACACCAGCCAATTCCGTGTGTTAAACCTGAGATATCTTTAATTTCTTTACTTTGTACCCATTTTCCTTCTTCAGGAATTGGTGCCGATCCATGATTAGGTCCTTTTGCAACACACATCATTTCTGAAACTTCTGTTGAATAAATCATAATATTATCTCCTTCCATATGTATATGGTAATTTAATACGCTTTATAATCAGTGGGAATTAAAACGTCCCACTGGGTCAATAATTGAAATATGTCTTCGATTCTATTTTAACAAAGAAAACCTAACTTATCAATAGTATTTTATTAGTTTTTATATGCTTCTCTTAATATCTTAATTTCCTCAGCATGACCAGCTAATTCATTTGGTGTTTCTAAATAGAATGGTAAGTGACGTAACTTGGGGTGATTAATAATTCTACTAATAGCTTCTATTCCAATTGAACCTTCTCCAATTTTTTCATGTCTGTCTTTATGACTTTCAAATGGATTTTTACTATCATTTAAGTGAATTGCATAAAGCTTATCAAGTCCAATAATTCTATCAAACTCATCTATTACGCCATCTAAATCATTAACGATATCATAACCAGCATCATATATATGGCAAGTATCAAGACATACACCCATTTTGTCTGAAAGGGTAACACCATCAAGAATTTGTTTTAATTCTTCAAACGTTCGTCCTACTTCTGTTCCTTTACCAGCCATTGTTTCAAGAAGTACCGTAGTGGTTTGCTCTGGTTTCAATATAGTGTTAAGCATATTTATAATATATTCTATTCCCTTCTCAACACCCTGTTTTATATGGCTACCCGGATGGAAGTTATAAAAACTATTCGGGAAGTATTCCATTCTAGATAAATCATCTTCCATAATCATCACTGCAAATTCCCTTGTTTTTTCATCAGCAGAACAAGCATTAAGTGTGTATGGCGCATGCGCTAAGATTGTCGCAAATTTATTTTCTTTTAATATTTCTAATAAAGCTTCTACATCACTCGGATCAATTTCTTTTGCTTTACTACCTCTAGGATTACGAGTAAAAAACTGAAATGTATTTGCCCCTATGCTAAGAGCATCTTTCCCCATGGCTTTATACCCTTTTGATACTGATAAATGACAACCTATATTTAACATGATTATCCCTCCTATAAAAAATTATATTCTTATTTTATATTAAACTTTTTCCATTTGTTGAAATTACTTCTTTATACCAATCAAAGCTTTTTTTCTTATATCTTTCTAATGTACCTGTTCCATCATCATTACGATCAACATAGATAAATCCATAACGCTTTCTGAGTTCTGCAGTTGTTGCGCTGACAAGATCAATACATCCCCATGAAGTATACCCCATTATATCGACTCCGTCGTCGATTGCCTCCGCTACTTGAACCAAATGATCATTTAAATACTTAATTCTGTAATCGTCAATTACTGTTTTATTTCCATTTTCATCAATTATTAATTTATCAATAGCACCTAACCCATTTTCAACAATGAATAAAGGTTTTTGATAACGGTCATAAAAAAGATTAAGTATGTAACGTAATCCTTGTGGATCTATCTGCCACCCCCAATCTGAAGCCTTAAGATATGGGTTATGTACACCTGAAATAATGTTTCCTGTTCCCATTTCTCTCTTTTTAGGGTCTGCTGTTGCACAAGAACTCATATAATAGCTAAATGAGATAAAATCCACTGTATTTTTAAGTACCTCAGTGTCTCCTGGCTCCATATGTATTTTAATATTGTTATCTTTAAAGTATCTATCCATATATTTAGGATATGCTCCCCTTGCGTGAACATCTGCGAAATATAAATTTTCTCTATCCTGTTTCATTGCTTCAATTACATCGCTTGGATGAGGCGTTAATGGATAATTTGGTACACCAAGAATCATACATCCAAATCTTGCTCCTGGTATCATTTCATGCCCAATCTTAACTGCCATTGCACTTGCTACTAATTCATGATGAATCGCCTGATATAAATCTTGCTTCGTTAATTTTTCTTTATCCGTAAATATACCACCGCTCATATATGGTGCATTTAATACTGAATTAATTTCGTTAAAAGTAAGCCAATATTTCACCTTATTTTTATATCTAGCAAAAATTATTCTTATATAGTTCTCAAAAAATCCTACTAACGCACGATTTACCCACCCATTATAGTTCTTAGAAAGAGCAAGAGGAGTCTCATAATGTGAAATTGTTACAAGTGGCTCAATTCCATATTTTAGACATTCATCAAATAAATTATCATAAAATTGTAATCCCTTCTCATTTGGCATTTCATCATCACCATTTGGAAATATTCTAGACCATGCAATTGATGTTCTAAATGTTTTAAACCCCATTTGTGCAAACAGTTTAATATCTTCTTTATATCTATGATAAAAATCAATACCTACTAATTTCATGTTATCTTCTGTTGGTTCTTCTGTAACTTTCCCAATTATACCTTTTGGTGCAATATCTTGTGTTGATAACCCTTTGCCATCTTCATTGTACGCACCTTCACATTGGTTAGCTGCTACTGCTCCGCCCCATAGAAATCCTTTTGGAAAGCTCTTCGCCATTTTAAATCGCTCCTTTTAAATTTTAAAATTTATCTTACAAGTTATATCCATTTACTTTGTTGTTATTTACTAAATTCAATTTTGTGGATATCCTCTTACATTAGTGTACCCACACCTTATACATTATATATAACAATGAAAATTATTTATACCCTCGAAATAATATAAAAGAGCTTCGATAAAATTTTAATTTATCAAAGCCCTTTTATATTATTTAGCTCTTTTATTTTATTTAGCACTTTTATACTATTCTACAATAATTAAGTCCTTTGTATAATGGTTTAATACCTCACAACCTTCTTTCGTAACTATTACTAAATCCTCTATACGAACACCCACGTCACCCGGAAGATAAATACCTGGCTCAATGGAGAAAATTTGTCCTGGCTGAACTTTATCAGTATTAGCAGAGGAAACATCACCGAAATCATGAACTTCTATTCCTATTGAATGCCCTAATCTATGAGTAAAATATTTTCCATATCCTTTCTCCGAGATATAGTCTCTAGCTGCAGCATCAATATCACAAAATCTAACGCCTGCTTTAACTTTTTCAATTCCCCTTTTATTTGCTTCTTTAACAATATTATAAACTTCTCTACTATGATCTGATACACTTTTATAGAAAACAGTTCTAGTCATGTCTGAGCAGTATGAATTCATCTTACATCCGATATCAATAACTACGCTGTCCCCTTCTTTAACCATTGATCCATCCAATTCATGATGAGGATCAGCAGCATTTGCCCCATAACCTATAATCGGATCAAATGAATGCCCTTCAGTACCCATTTCTTCCCATATATCACCAAGCAACTTTCCCATTTTCTTTTCTGAATATTTTTTAGGGATAAGCTTTATCATTTTATCCACAGCGGTATCATTTAATTTTGAAGCTGCCCTCATTAGATCTTTTTCACCTTCGTCCTTACACATTCTTACTCTGTCAAGAATTTCAGATCCATTAACAAATGTACTTCCACCTTTAAGCTTCATTAATTTTATTAAGAAATGAGCTGGCCAATTTTTATCTATTCCCATAGGCTTATCTTTATCAATGTTTCTTGCAATAATTTCTACTGGACTCTGAGTATCGTTAAACCATATCTTTTCTACCCCTAAATCTTCACTTATAGGGAATAACTCATTTATAAACAATTTGTTATGTCCATCTAAGTTAATATAGAGTACAAGCATTCTTTCTCCTGATAAAATCCACTTCCCCGTAAGATAGAATATAGCCGCTGGGTCAGAAACTATCATTTGAGGTGTTTTCTTTAGCGCCATGATCTTTAGAACCTTATTAAGTCTTTCTTGCAACATTAAAAATCCCCTCCTAAAATATTATTGAATTATGTTAGGATAATTTCAAATTAATCTTAATTTCACCATTTACCAAGCAATAGGCTATATCTTCTTCAACCTTTATATATACATCTAAGGTTTTAAGTTCTGTAATTTTGTGAGATTTTACCCATTCTTCATAAACTTTTTCTAGTATTGTTTTTTTGGAAACCTCTTTTCCCTTATATTGAACATAGAATCCAACATCAATTCTCTTCGCTATTGTTTTTTTAGCTGTTTTTTTTGTAGCAGTAGTTGCCCTTCTAGCTTTTGATTTAACATTTTTAGCAATATCCTTCACCGCATTAATAGTCTTATCAACATTTTCTTTTGTAACATCAGAAACTATTGTTATTGCCTCTTCTGCTGTTGATCCACCAGCTTCTTTAGCCGAAGTTAACGTATTCTCTTTTATCATATCATGTACCTCCCATTTTAAAACAATTTTTATCCTTAATACTTATATTCTATATTTTTAGGAAAAACCCTTTTTTTAGGTGACTGTCAGTGACCCATATAAGATATTTATAACTTAATATTAATTATGTACTCTATTATATCATAAATCGCAATTAAATTCTATTTTTTGTTATTATATACATAATTATACTATGCGTATGGGAATGACATTACTTCTGTATGATGAATAGGTCTTATGAATATTTTATGAGAAAATAAAAGGATTCATCAAATTTTTTTTTAAAGATTTCCTACAACTTATATTCACACTTAATAAAATGCGGAATATATTAAAGTACAGCTACAACTTCATTCATTTAACGACCTTTCAAAAACAGTCCATCACCTATTTATGGTGGCATTAACACCAAAGCAACTTCATTACTTAAGTTTAAGTGTAAAATTTCTTCTTAAGTTGCTAATTTAGCTACCTACGTTGATTTTTAAACTTTTACTTATTAAAAATAAGGAGGTTATTTATATGAGTCATAGACATAAAAATTGTTGTTGTTGCTGTGAACCTGTTAGTTGTTGTAAGCCTGTTAGTTGTTGTAAACCTGCTTGCTGCTGTGATAATAACTTTGGAAGTGGCTTTGGAAGTGGCTTTGGCTGCGGAAATGGCAGTATCTTGATAATTCTTTTACTATTAGGCTGTGGTGGTATTGGTGGCCGTGGCGGCTTCGGCGGCTTTGGTGGCTTTGGTTGTTAATTTAATAAAAAAAGAAGCACTCCTAATAATATTATTAGAAGTGCTTCTTTTTTATTTGTACATAAGTTCTAGTTCTTTTTGAACTTCATTATTTTCTATAAATTCATCATAAGTCATTTGTTTATCCATTATTCCCTTAGGTGTAATTTCTATTATTCTAGTTGCAACTGTTGCAACTAGTTGGGAGTCATGAGATGTAAGTAACATTGTTCCAGTATAGCTAGTTAACCCATTGTTTAACGCCGTAATAGACTCTAGGTCTAAATGATTAGTGGGCTCATCAAAAATTAATACATTAGCATTACTAAGCATCATTTTAGAAAGCATGCATCTAACCTTTTCTCCACCGGACAATACGCTGGCTTTTTTAAGGGCCTCTTCTCCAGAGAAAAGCATTCTGCCTAAAAAGCCTCTAATAAAGCTTTCAGCCTTTTCATCTGAATATTGGCGAAGCCAATCAACTAATGTGCAATCTACGCCATTAAAATATTCCGTGTTATCCTTTGGTAAGTAAGCCTTAGAAGTAGTAATTCCCCACTTAACCTCACCACTATCCGGCTCCATTTCACCCATTACTATCTTAAATAATGTAGTTTTAGCTATTTCATCTGCACCTGTAAAAGCAATCTTATCTCCCTTGTTAACTATAAAAGAAACATTATCAAGAAGTATTTCTCCATCCACAGTTTTACTTAGATTTTTAACTGTCAATAAATCATTTCCCGCTTCTCTTTCTGGCTTAAATCCAACAAATGGATATTTACGAGAAGATGGTTTTATATCATCTAAAGTCAATTTATCTAATTGCTTTTTACGAGAAGTAGCCTGTTTTGCTTTAGATGCATTAGAACTAAATCTAGCAATAAAGTTTTGTAATTCAACAATTTTTTCTTCTTTTTTCTTATTTTGATCTTTAGCCATTTGAAGAGCCAACTGACTAGATTCATACCAAAAATCATAATTTCCAACAAATAATTGAATTTTGCTAAAGTCTATATCTGCAACATGAGTACATATTTTATTTAAAAAATGTCTATCATGGGAAACAACTATAACAGTACTATCAAAATTCAGTAGGAAACTTTCAAGCCAATTTTTAGATTTTACATCTAAATTGTTTGTAGGCTCATCTAGTAATAGAATGTCTGGTTTTCCAAATAGTGTTTGAGCAAGGAGTACCTTAACCTTTTCTGATCCTGTTAATTCCTTCATTGTTTTGTTTTGAAGGTCTTCAGTTATTCCAAGTCCCATCAATAGAGTTGAAGCTTCTGATTCAGCTTCCCATCCATTAAGTTCTGCAAATTCGCCTTCTAGTACCGAAGCTCTAATTCCGTCCTCATCAGTAAAATCTGGTTTTGCATATAATTCATCTTTTTCATTCATTATTTCAAACAATCTTACATGCCCCATCATTACAGTTTTGACAACTTCATATTCATCAAATTCAAAATGATCTTGCTTTAAGAATGCTAATCTTTCTCCTGCTGTAATATTAACTTCTCCTGTATTAGGTTCAATTTGACCTGATAATATATTAAGAAACGTTGATTTACCGGCACCGTTCGCACCAATTAATCCATAACAATTACCTGGAGTAAATTTTATATTAACATTATCAAATAATTTACGTGCACCATATCTTAAACTTACGTTATTTGTACTAATCATATCTTTATAAATACCTCCATACATTAAGTAATTTCATTCTAGTCAAAACTACTGACTCATTATACCATACGGAAAGAAACTAGGCCAATGTAATTTATTTCTTTCTTATCTAGTTTTATTAGACTTATTAGTGTTTGATGCTTTGCTATCAGATCTAAAATTATGTTCTATTGACTTTGCTTTAGGTGTGTTTTGTAAATCAATAATTGTTCCCATACGAATATCTTTAGGCAGAATTTCTATATTAAAATCTTTTTCATAGTTTTTAATTAGATCAAGTTCTCTCTCTTCTGTTATAGATAATGCAAAACCATGTTCACCCATTCTTGCCGTTCTACCTACCCTATGTAAATAATCCTTAGGATTCTCTGGTATATCAAGATTAAATATATGTGACACTCCTACTATATCAAGGCCTCTAGCTGCTAAATCAGAAGCAACTAATAGTTGAATTTTTCCTGCATTGAAATCCTCAATAGCTTTTTTTCTATTAAGTTTATCAGAGCTTCCATGAATACCCTCAACCTTTAATCCGTGATAACCAAGCTTTGAAGTTGTAATTTCTACCTCATCACTTTTGTTTATAAATATTATTGCTTTTTCAGGTTTAGTAGCACTTATGAGTTTTCTGAGTAGAACCAGTTTCTCTCTCTTTTCAACTACGAAATACATGTGCTCTATATTAGGATTTACCTGACTTTTATCACCCACTTTAATTACTTCTGGATCCTTCATCAAAGTTTTAGCAATCTCAACAACTTTAAGCGAAATCGTAGCTGAAAATATCATAATTTGTCTATCCCTAAGCGTAGTTTTTATTATGGCCTTTACCCCATCTATGTTATCTTCATCTATCATTCTATCGCCTTCATCTATTACTATAGTCTTAACGAAGTGTGATTTCAGTTTCTTCATAGTTATAAGTTCTAAAATTCTTCCTGCGGATCCAACTATTATATGTGGCTTTTCCTTAAGAGCTTCTAGCTGTCTTTTGATGTTAACATTACCTATTATGGTAGTTGATTTGATGTTGCTATTTGAGTTCTCTGATAGCAATTCTATTTGCTTATGTATTTGCATTGCAAGTTCATGAGTAGGTGCAAGTACAATCGCTTGAATATCCTTTGATGTTGTGTCTATTTTTTGAAATATAGGTAATAAGTAAGCCAGTGTTTTACCTGAACCTGTTTCTGATTCTCCTATAATATCCTTGCCCTCAAGTCCAATTGGTATAGCCTTTACTTGAATTTCTGTAGGGCTCTGTATCCCCTGTTTAATCAAACCTTCTATAAGGTTTTCTTGTAATCCTAGTTCATTAAATAATTTAATCATATTTTCTCCTTTTTTCTAAGAAATCTTATTGTTAGCGTATTTAAATATTGTTGCTTTTATAGCTAAATAATCTATTTCTTCTGGTAATGCTTCTTTGATAGGTCTAAGCTTTGAAGCTCCAATTTTTTCTATAACTTCAATAATAAGTGCTTCCTGATGTTTTGGAATAAAATCATCTAAATTAACATCAAAACCCTCATAAGCACATTTAAATATATGTTCTTGTACTGTGAGGCTTTTTAATTTTCTCTCGTAAATTATGTCCTCTATGCTTTTACCCTCTTTATACATATTATAAGTAATAACATAGCTAGGGATCTTTCCTTCATTTTCGCAAGCTTTTTCTACCGCACATTCAGTTTGAACCTTCTCATCATTTTCATTATATAGTATTTCTGCCTTTAGTTCTATATTGTTTTCCTGCATATATTTTTTTATAACCTGAATGAATTCCTCACCATACTTCTTAAGCTTAGATTCTCCTACCCCTTTAATGTTTAGCATTTCTTTATTATTTACTGGGAAATATTCGCTCATCTCTCTTAACGCGCTATCTGCAAACACAATATAAGGTGGAACTTTTTCCCGGTCTGAAATTTCTTTTCGAAGGGACCTCAATATTTCAAACAAACCAGTATCGCGAGCTACCTTAGCTTTCTTTTTCTCAACCTTTTGATACACTTTTTCTTCATTTTTAAGTACTGCCACTGCTTTATCTTTTAAATGAACCACCGGAAATTGACCATCTGCAAGTGAAAGATATTCTTCTGCCGTAAGCACATTTATGAGGTCTCTTATCTCTTTAACAGTATATTGCTTTATTATCCCATAGGTAGATAACTTATCAAATCCAAGTTCCAAAACTTTTTTATTCTTTGAGCCACGAAGTACTTCTGCAATTAATGAAGTACCATACCTCTCCTTCATCCTAAAGATGCAAGAAAATATTTTTTGTGCCTCTATAGTTATATCTACCAGTTCACTTTCATCATTGCATGTACTGCAATTGTCACATTTATCTTGAACATTTTCTTCGCCAAAATATTCCAAAATAAACTGTCGTAAACATCTTGAAGTATGTGAATAATCCACCATAGCTTGAAGTTTCTTATATTCATTTACCTTCCTTTGAGGTGATACGACACTTTGTTCTATAAAAAATTTTTGAAGTAACACATCTGCTGCAGAAAATAACAGTATACATTCGCTAGGCTCTCCATCTCTGCCTCCACGTCCCGCTTCTTGATAATAAGATTCCATACTCTTTGGCAAATTATAATGAATTACATATCGAACATTTGATTTATCTATTCCCATTCCAAAAGCATTTGTAGCTATAATAATGTTGATATCGTCATACAAAAACTTTTCTTGGTTTTGTTTTCGCTCTTCATCTCCTAGCCCCGCATGGTATCTTCCAACACTATATCCCTTTTTATTCAAAAGCTCATAGAGATTATTCGTTTCCTTCCTTGTAGAAGTGTATATTATCCCTACTTGGTCTTTATTATCTTGAATGTATTCTAATACAAAATCTCTTTTGTTTTCTCCACGAATAACAGTAAAGCTCAAATTTTCTCTATTAAAACCAGTTACATAAACATCCGGCTCTCTTAATTTTAATAACTTTATAACGTCTAACCTTACTTCCTCTGTTGCAGTAGCTGTAAATGCTGCTATAATTGGTCTTTCTTGTAATTTTTCTATCAAACTAGAAATTGCTGCATAACTGGTTCTAAAATCATGTCCCCATTGAGATACACAATGAGCTTCATCCACTGCTAAAAGCGATATTGTTAATCTATTTAACATATTGCAGAAGAAGTCTGATTCTAACCTTTCTGGGGCAACATAAAGAAGCTTAAACTCCCCAAGCGCTACCTTATCAATTCTTTCATTAACTTCATTAATACTTAATGAGCTATTTATATATGTTGCAGCTATCCCTATACTATTCAATGTATCTACTTGATCCTTCATAAGCGATATAAGTGGTGATATTACGAGTGTTACTCCTTTTAGCATTAGAGCAGGTATCTGGTAACACACCGATTTCCCTGCACCAGTAGGCATTACAGCAAAGGTATCTTTTCCGCTTATTATACTCTCTATTACATTTTCTTGTCCTTTTCTAAAATTATCATATCCATAATACTTTTTTAATTTTTCTTGTGCTTCACGCAACATATATTTCTTCCTCTCATACGTAATAATTTCTTACAATAGTATAACATTATTTTAAAAAATTTGTACCTTTATGGCGACGAACTTTGTATTTGTTTTAATCAAAACATGTATTATTATCTATTTTCGTCAACTTTATGATATTTAAAACATATCAAACATTTGATTTTCATGATTTAATAACATTTCATAAATAAACAAATCGCTATCAAGTTTATAGTTTTTATAATTTTTACTCATTAACTACTGGACATTTTCAAATTATTAATCTACTATTAATTAATAAGATTCTATTAATTAACATAAAAATATATAGGAGGTTTTTAATTATGGCAACTGCACATTCGTTTGACATAGTATCAGATGTCGATATGCAAGAAGTAGACAATGCAATAAACCAAGCATTGAAAGAAGTTAAACAAAGGTATGATTTTAGAAATACTATTACTGAAATTAACCTAGGAAAAGAAGATATTAAAATAATATCTGATGATGATTTTAAATTAAAATCAGTTATAGACGTTCTTGTAAGTAAGTTAATTAAAAGAGGTATATCTGGAAAAGCATTAGATCTAGGTAAACAAGAACCTGCTACATTAGGTTCTGCAAGGCAAACAGCCAAAATTGTAAAAGGTATTTCTACTGAAAAATCGAAAAAAATAATTGCTGAAATTAAATCCAGCAAAATTAAAGTTCAAGCTCAAATTATGGATAATCAGCTAAGGGTTACCGGTAAGGACCTTGACGATCTACAGCAAGTAATGGCTTTAATAAAATCGAAAGATTTTGATATTCCCCTACAATTCACTAATTATAGATAGTTACATTTTTAAAGGTTAGTACCCACTGTACTAACCTTTTTTTATTTACTATCATGATTTACACCAATTACAATCTATTATGAATATTGTAATTATTAAAATTTTATGTATATTGTATAAGATATTATAATAATGTTTAAAATGACAGACCATTATATTTTTTTTGCATAATACGTAAAAGTTTGTTAATTTTTATTATTTTTCTTAAATATTTTCATAAACCTATTGACGTTTTATGTTATTTTTGCTACAATTTAATTATAAATAAGTCGAAAGATGTTTGAGGAGGAAATTAAATGAAATCAACAGGTATTGTAAGAAAAGTGGACGAACTTGGAAGAATTGTTATTCCTATAGAATTGAGAAGAACTTTGGATATAGATATCAAGGACGCTTTAGAAATCTATGTAGATGGTGATCAAATTATTCTTAAAAAATATGAACCAGCTTGTATTTTCTGTCAAAATGCAAGAGACGTTGTAAACTACAAAGGTAAAAATATTTGTAAAGACTGTCTTGCTGAGTTAGGTTCAGGTAAATAATTCAAGATAATTTTTTATTAAATAAAATAGGGCATATAAGCCTAACAATAAAAAAAAGATATCCTTTAAAAGGATATCTTTTTTTTATGTCTTCAACCTAAACTCGCTACAGCACTTTGAGCAAGTTATAATAATTTTACCTTTTCCTCTTGGTAATCTTAATTTTTGTTCACATTTAGGACAGCTAGTTATTATATACTTCTTTTTTTCCTTTAATCTCTCTATAGGTCTATAATTTTTAATTTTAATATTAATTAGTTTAATATTTTGTTTTAAATTATTGATTTTACGATAAAAATGTCTTTCTATATTTTCAAAAACAAATTTTTCATTATTTCTCCCATGTACATTAGTTGACCTACATCTCCAAATTGAATATATAATAAGTGCTGTTCCTAAAATCCATGAATACCTAGCTACTAACAAAAATATTCCTATCAATAAGGTTGCTGTTGAAAATCTATCCCAGCCATAAACTTCTCTAGAAGATTTAACAAACATTTATACTATTCCCCCTATCATTTTCTGAAGTAAATAACAATTATTAATTGTTATCTACTTTAACATGTGTAAGCAGTAAACTAAATATAATAATTTTAATTTAGCACTTTCAGCATTGTTATTCTTATATTATATTCTAGCACTATAAATGCTATATTATTATTAATTTTCTGTAAAAAATACCCCCAAAAACCTTTTAAGCTCCTGTTACTATTACTTATTTAATTAATAGTATAGGAAATCGTCAACCTATATAGCTAACTAACCTATAGAGAGAATACGATATAAGTAAAATATAAAACTAGTTAGAATTAATTTTTTACAAAAATGTTATAACATCACTGATAAATCACTAAATGAAAATGTAAATTTCATTATATTTTGTCGAATATATTTATCTATTTTCATTTTTAATCAGTTTATATTAAACTTTTAAAAATCCCATTGACTATATGTGTAATACATGTTAATCTTAGAGTAAGAAATAAGTCGAAATATACCGTTTATATATAGGAAACTTATTTTGATATAATCCCTTTAAAATTAAATACCCCCAACTATAAAAAGGAAAATATTTTATGTAGATGTATCTGTAGCGGTTATTATTAAATTAGTTTCCTTTTTTATCCCCCCACAGTATCTTATAAATAGACTTTAATTATTTGTATATAAAAAACTTGAGCAAATGCTCAAGTTTTTTTATTTTCTTAGATAATATTATTTTTACAATTCCTTATTCCCAAAATTCACAAATCTCTTTTTTAGCATGAGTGCTATTATTTATTATATGATAATTGTCCCATTCCTTTGGGAAAAGTCGTCTATACCTTTGGTTAAGGAATCTATCATCTATTAATAGCGCGATCCCACTATCTTCCTCTGTTCTAATTACCCTTCCCGCCGCCTGTAGTACTTTATTCATACCTGGGTACATATAAGAATATTCATAGCCACAATTGCTTTTATTATTAAAGTATTCTTTAATAATTTCCCGTTCAAAGCAAATCATAGGATGACCTACACCGATGATTATAACACCAATTAATGCATCACCTTTTAAATCAATACCTTCAGAAAATATACCACCTAAAACTCCAAAACCTAAAATATTCTCATCACTCGAACTACTAAAGTTTTGCAAAAATTCTTCCCTGGCATCTTCAGTCATAGAATTGGTTTGGATACTTACTTTGATATGTGGATACTTTTGCGTAAAACTATTACACACTTCCTCCATATATTTATATGAAGGAAAAAACACCATATAATTTCCATTCTTAGCACTTATTACAGAATATATGTACTCTACTATCTTTAGGTAACTATTTTCTCTATATTTATATTTAGTAGAAATGTCCTTAGCTACCATTACCCTAAGCTTACTTTTGTCAAAGGGAGAATTCAGCGTTAAATGGTAATCCTTACTTTCTCCACCCAAAATCTCTTTAAAGTATACTAATGGTAGTAGCGTTGCAGAGAAGTATATCACTGATTGACCTCTTTTTGACGCCTCGCTTAAAAGCTTAGATGGATCCAAGCAAAACATTTTTAATACTACGTCATCTAACCCACTTTCTACATAGGTTATATATTTATCATCATAAAGTTCAGCTACCCGAATAAAACTCAAAGAGTTAAAATACAATTCTAAAAAACTATCATATGTTTCAGATTTTTCATTTTTCGTGAGCCATTTTTCTAATATTTTAGTAAGCCTCGTAAGGAGGTTATATACATCCACTGGTTCAGCATTTTGTTTGTAATATCCATCTTCATTACACATTTTCTTCATGCTGTTGATAAGAGCATTTAACTTATTCAAAACTTTGTACATTTGATCGTCAAGACCTTTTATATCTTTTTTCAATTGCATAATCAATTTTTTACTAATTTGCGCTGAAAACATTTCTCTAGCTCTATCCACTAAGTTATGAGCCTCATCAACCAAAAAAGTATATTCCCCACTGTTATCAGTAAAGAATCTTTTTAAGTAAACCCTAGGATCAAATACATAATTATAATCGCATATAACGCTGTCAGCCCACACAGTTAAATCCAATGAAAACTCAAATGGACATACGTTATATTTATTTGAGTATATCTCAATTATTTCTCTGCTAAATGTATTTTCATTTTTCAGAATATCAAGTAGCGCTTCATTAACTCTATCAAAATGTCCTTTTGCAAATTTACATTGCTGCGGATTACATGCACTACCTTTACTAAGACATACTTTATCCTTTGCTGTTAGTGTAATCGTCTTAAATTTAAGTCCATTTGATTTCATTTTATCAAAGGCATCCTCTGCAACTCGTCTTGTTATAGTTTTGGCTGTTAGGTAAAAAATCTTTGTGGTATGCCCTTCTCCCATAGCTTTAACCACCGGAAACAAAGTAGATATAGTTTTACCTATTCCTGTGGGGGCTTGCACAAACATTTTCTTTTTCTCTACTACTGTTTTATATACGCAGACAGCTAGTTCCCTTTGACCGTCCCTATAATTTTCAAACGGAAACAACAACTCTTTTATAGTACTATCTCTTTCCTTATTCCACTCACTAGCAATATTTGCCCATACAAAATAGCTAGAGATAATTTCATCAAAAAATTCTTGTAGTTTTTCAATTGAAAAAGCTTTGATAAACTGCTTAGTTTTTTGCGTATCTATTTCATAATAGGTTAATTGAACATTAATAAGCCCAAGATTATTTTGAATCCCATATATATATGCATAACATTTGGCTTGAGCCCAGTGAAGACTATTATAATCTTCCTTAATAAGTTCTATATCTTTAGCAACTGTTTTAATTTCATCTATGGTAACTTTATTATTTTTGATTAGAATACCATCAGCACGCCCCTCAATTATAATCGAGGCCCCATTATATAGTATACTGTGTTTTAAACTTACCTCAGCGCGATATTCTTCTCCAAGTAATACCGAATACTTTTCTTTATTCTCACTTTGAATTTTTTGATGTGCTTTGGTTCCCTCTACAGCTCTGCTACTCCCCATAAACCTCATATCTAAATCGCCAGCCCTTAGTACAAACTCTACTAAGTTACGCACAGATATTTTTATATCTCTATTTTTATCCACAGACCATACCTTCTTTATTAAATAAACTTATCACTCATAAATTTTCAATAACATTTCAGAAACAAAATCACCCACTTGTATAAGTGGGTGATGATTTAATTGTTTTTCTGCTGCTCTATTTTCTCAACTAATTCATTTAAATATGTCCATCGCACCATTAGCTGTTCAGCTTCAACTCCAATATTCTTTTGCTGCTTAACTAGTTTCTGCAAATATTCAAAATCACTACTTCCATCATTGATTTTTTTATTAATATCCACAAGTTCTGCTTCCTTTTGCTCAATTTTACCGTCGATTTCATCAAATTCTTTCTGCTCTTTAAATGTAATTTTCAAAAGCTTCTCTTCTTTAATTGCCTCATCTTTACTGCTTGCAACCTCTTCATTTACATCTTTTTTGTCTTCTTTATCTACTTCTAGTAAATTCGGATTTTTTTCTATATATTCTTTATACTCAGAATAATTACCTACAAATTGAATTATCTTTTCATTTCCCTCAAAACTGAATATTTTGTCAGATACTCTATCTAAAAAGTATCTATCATGAGATACAGTTATAACCACACCACTAAACCCATCTAAATAATCTTCGAGTACTGCTAGAGTTTGAATATCAAAGTCATTAGTTGGCTCATCTAAAAATAGTACATTTGGAGCTTCCATAAGAATCCTTAATAAATATAGTCTTCGTTTTTCTCCACCGGATAAACTAGAAATAAATGAATGCTTAGTAGTTCCATCAAATAAGAATCTCTCAAGCATTTGAGAAGCTGTAACCTGTTCTCCATCGCCTGTAGTTATATATTCTGCACCTTCTCGAATGTACTCTATAGCACGTAGCTTTTCGTTCATCTCACCATTTTCTTGATGGAAAAAGCCAATTTTCAATGTTTCTCCCCAATCTATTACCCCTGAATCTGGGCTTAATACTCCACTTAAAATATTCATAAGCGTAGATTTCCCCATACCATTAGGTCCTATAATACCTACTTTATCTCTCCTAGTAAAAGTATGACTAAAATTACTAATTAATTTTTTATCACCATATGCTTTATATATGTTCTCTACATTCATAATCTTTTTACCAAGTCTAGTAGATGCCGAGGATAATTCTAACTTTTCGTTTGTTACATCAACTTTTCCATCGCGAAGCTCATCAAAACGGTCAATTCTCGCCTTTTGCTTAGTACTTCTAGCTTTAGCCCCACGTCTTATCCAAGCTAGTTCCTTTTTAAATAAACTCTCTCTTTTTTTCTCTATTGTATCCATTAAAGCCATTCTTTCAACTTTCTTTTCCAAAAACACACTATAATTCCCCTGATAACTATATAGATTACCCTTATCAAGCTCAATAATTTTATTTGTTATTCTATCTAAAAAATACCTATCATGAGTAATCATAAGTAGTGCACCTTTTCTACTATTTAAAAATTTCTCAAGCCAATCTATTATTTTATTATCCATATGATTTGTAGGCTCATCCAAAATTAATAAATCTGAGGGAGTAATTAGAGCACTACACAAAGCGACTCTTTTTCTTTGTCCACCTGAAAGGTTGCCTATTCGCTGCTTAAAATCGGTTATTCCAAGCTTTGTAAGTATTATTTTAGCTTCATTTTGAACTTCCCATCCGTTACATGCGTCCATCTTAGTGTTAAGGTTCATTAAAGTATTTTGAACGGATTCATCTTCTGGATTTTCCTCCATTTTCTCCATAGCTACTTCATATTCTCTTATAACCTTCATAACATCAGTTTCACTTTTAAAAATTTGCTCAAGCACTGTAGCTTCTGGGTCAAATTTAGGATTTTGAGATAAATATTCTATATTCACTTTGTTTCCCTTTAAAATTCTTCCCCCATCAGGAACTTCAAAGCCAGCTATTATTTTTAAAAAAGTTGATTTTCCTGTTCCATTAACTCCTATTAATCCAATTTTATCGCCATCACTTATACCTAATGACACTTTATTAATGAGTATTTTTTCACTATAACTTTTACTCATTTCTTCTATTGTTAACAAATTCATATACATACCATCCTTTTCATGTTCTAACATTAGGGGCATGAGATTAAATGTCCCTACACTTCAATTATACCCAAATAAGCACCCAAGTGATAGTGCAAATTCATCTTCGACAAATTTTTCATTATCTCTAGGGTGTATTCTTAAACAAATATACATTTTTTTACAACTACTAGTTGACTATTATTAACTTCTGATCCATACTTTCATTACAATAAATAACAACAAACTCATGACTAATGCAGCTCCCATAACTATTGGCATAAATATCTGAAATTGTGCTATAACAATGGCTACAATGTCCTTCCATCCTACACCTTCATCACAATTCAAATCACTATCCTTTATTCTTTCTAGTTCTCTTTCCTGTCTCATATATTCCCCCCTTACTTTGGAAATTCAATATACTATCCTTTTATGCTACCAATCATTACCTTACAGCAAGTGGCAAGCTACAAAATGTTTACTGCCTACATCTTTATACTGTGGACATTCATTTTTGCATCTTTCCACAGCATATTGACATCGGGTATGAAATTTACAGCCAGAGGGTGGATTTGCCGGACTTGGTATGTCTCCCTTAAGAATAATTCTTTCTCTCTTTAATGTTGGATCTGGTAGAGGCACTGCCGATAACAATGCCTTCGTATATGGATGAAGAGGATTATTATACAATTCATTTTTTGATGCTAATTCCACCAAAGATCCTAGGTACATAACCCCTATTCTATGACTAATATGTTTTACTACACTTAAATCATGCGAAATAAATAAATATGAAAACCCCATTTTTTCTTGAAGATCACACATTAAATTAACTATTTGAGATTGAATGGACACATCTAGTGCTGATACAGGTTCATCAGCAACTATAAATTCAGGATTTAATATAAGAGCTCTTGCTATTCCTATTCTCTGCCTTTGCCCACCTGAAAATTCATGTGGGTATCTTCTTATGTGATAAGGTGCAAGCCCACAAATCTCAAGCACCTCTTTAACTCTACCAGCAATTTCGCTTTTAGGCAATAACTCATGATCTATTAGCGATTCTCCAACTATTTGCCCTATAGTAAGTCTTGGATTAAGAGAACTATATGGATCTTGAAAAATTATTTGCATTTTAGGTCTCATCTTTCTTAAATCTTTTTTCGATAAATCAAATACATTTTGATTTTTAAAATAAACATTGCCTTCTGTTTTGTTTATAAGCCTTAACATAGTTCTACCAACTGTAGTTTTCCCACATCCTGATTCACCCACTAGGCCCAAGGTTTCACCTTTATTTATATATAGAGATACCCCATCTACAGCTTTAACATAACCTACAGTCTTTTTAAGTATTCCACCCTGAATAGGAAAATATGTTTTTAAATTCTCTACTCTAACTATTTCATCGTGCACTTACTTCCCCTCCTTGCATCGCTTCATAGTACAAAATATTTATTAGTTGTTTTGCTCCTCATATAAAAAGCAGGCTACCTTATGTCCTTGCCTTATCTCGTAAGTAGGTGGTTGCTTCTTTCTACAAATATCCATAGCTTTCGGGCATCTTGCACAAAAATAACATTCTTCTGGCATATTAATTGGGTTTGGAACCTGTCCGGGTATTGAGTATAATCTATCTACATCTTTATCCAGTGAAGGTTTAGATTTCATTAAGCCTTCAGTATATGGATGCATTGGATTTTTAAATAACTCAATTACAGGTGCTTCTTCAATAACCTTACCAGCATACATTACTACTACATATTCTGCCATTTCAGCAATTACTCCAAGATCATGAGTTATTAGCATTATTGAAGTATTAAGCTTTTTCTTTAGATCCTTCATAATATCAAGTATTTGCGCTTGAATTGTTACATCTAATGCAGTAGTTGGCTCATCTGCTATTAAAAGCTTTGGATTACAAGACACAGCCATTGCAATCATTGCCCTTTGGCGCATACCTCCACTAAGCTCATGAGGGTAACACTTCACTATGTCCTCAGCTCTTGGCACTCCAACTAGCTTTAACATATCTACTGCTTTTTCCCTAGCCTTAACTTTATTTAACTTTTGATGGAGCATTATTACTTCTTCTATTTGATACCCTATAGTGAATATAGGATTTAATGAAGTCATAGGCTCTTGAAATATTACTGCTATGTCATTCCCCCTTATTTTTCTTATTTCATCGCCTTTAAGTTCTAAAATATTTTTATTTTCAAACAGAATTTCGCCTCCAACTATTTTTCCGGGTGGTGACGGAATTAATCTCATTATTGACATTGCCGTAACGCTTTTACCACAACCCGATTCTCCAACTACACCTATTATTTCACCTTTTCTAATATTAAAACTAACATCATCAACAGCTTTCACAATTCCATCTTCTGTGTAAAAATATGTTTTCAAATTTTTTATCTCCACTAAATTTTTACTCATAATACACCTCCTAAACCTTTAGTTTGGGATCGATGGCGTCGCGAAGTCCATCTCCAAATAAATTTATACCCATTACCGTTAAGAAAATGCATATGCCAGGAGGCGCCCAAATCCAAGGTTTGAATTGTAATATATATGCATTATTAACTGCCTGGACCATTTGACCCCAAGACGGCGTAGGGGGAGTAACTCCAAGTCCTAGAAAACTTAATGCTGATTCCGTTAGAATTGCACCACCTATACCTAAAGTAGCTGAAACTATAATAGACGCATAGGTATTTGGTAGTAGATGACTAAATATTTTCCTTCTATCCTTAAGTCCTAAAGCTTCTGCTGCCTGCATAAATTCCTGTTCCCTAAGCGATAGTATTTGTCCTCGAACAATACGGCAAAGGCTTGGCCATCCAAGTAATCCTATAATAAACATAACTACGTACATCCTATACTGTGGGGCAACATTTAAATCTGACATTACAGCTGCCAGCATTATTAGTAGTGGCAAACTTGGAAAGCATAAGAATATATCAACTATCCTCATTATTACACTATCCACTGTTCCACCATAAAAGCCTGCTATTCCTCCTAACATACTTCCAATTAGTACTTCAACAAATACAGCGAGCACTCCTACTGACAGAGATATTCTGCCCCCATACATCACTCTTACTAAAACATCTCTTCCCACATCATCGGTACCCAAAAGATGTTTAAAAGAAGGTGAAGATGATACATTGTATAAATCTATAGTTTCCATTTTATAAGGTGATATTAATGGACCAATTAATGCCATAATCACCATAAACAACAGTATATACATTCCAAATATAGCTAGTTTATTCTTTTTTAACCGTTTTCTTATTATCTTCCAAGGGCTTAAAATTTCTTCTTTTTTAATTTGCTTCACTTTTGGTTTTACTTCTGCTTGCATTTTAACACCTCCTATTTAAGCCTTATTCTCGGATCAACTACGGCATAAGTAACATCTGCAATTAGATTCCCAACCAAAGTTAACACTGCAAATAAGATATTTATTCCCATGAGCAGTGGATAATCACGTCCACTTACTGCAGCAATTTCTATAGGTCCTATGCCAGGCCACCCAAAAATGCTTTCTGTAATAAACGCTCCAGAAAATAATAAAGGAAGCCAAAATCCCAGTAAAGTAATAACAGGAATCATTCCATTTCTAAGAGCATGTTTATATATAACCACTTTTTCTTTAAGTCCTTTAGCTCTAGCTGTTCTTATATAATCCTGCCTTATTACCTCTAGCATACTTGATCTTGTGTATCTCATAAGACCTGCCACACTACTTAAAGTAAGTACAATTAGCGGTAGTATCATATGACGAGCTACATCTAAACCATAGGAAATGCCTGCTACTGTACTTCCAGCCGTGCTCATTCCAGAAACCGGAAGTATTTTAAGGTCTACAGCAAAAACTTTTATAAGAAGCATACCAAAAAAGAATGAGGGCATAGAAATACCTATCAGGGCAAACACGGTGAAAAATCCATCAAATTTTGAGTACTGCTTAGTTGCAGAAACCACTCCGATTGGAATTGAGATTAATACACTTAGTATTAATGAGAGTATAGCTAGGTAAAATGTATTCCAAATATATGTGTTCATAACCTTTCCTACTGGCTGTTTAAAGTTAGTAGATTCGCCAAAATCCCCATGAAGTACTCCTCCAGCCCATCTAAGATACTGCTTATACGCCGGTAGATCTAGTCCCATTTGATGTCTTAATTCTTGCTTTCTTTCTGGTGTTAAATGTGGATCCATTTTACCTGTTAATGCATCACCTGGTGCCAACTGCAATATTAAAAATATTACTATAGATACCCCTATTAAAACTGGTATCATTTGCAGTAATCTTCTAGTTATATACTGCCTCATGACAATCCCCCTTTATAAACTATGCTTGGTAACCCCAAGCATAGCAAAATATAATTAAAGCATCATTTACCTATTTAGCTTTAGGTTCAATCAATTCTGCATCTGCAATTTGATAAGTAAAATTAACATATGGAGAGATGTTTATACCTTTAACTCTTGAACTTACAGCCCACATCATTTTACATTGATCTAACAAAACATATGGAGCTTCCTCTGTGAAAAGTTTTAACCACTTTTGATATAATACCTTTCTTTCTTTTACATCCGTAGTCTTAAGAGCATCTGCCATTAATTTTTCACTTTCTTTATTTACCCAATTTCCTGGATTGAATCCACCGAGCTCTGCTTGCTTTTCTGAGAATAATCCTGATGGATCTGGATCAATACTTAAAGTCCAAGACATATTATACATATCAAATTTTTGTTCATCAAAAACCTTTGTACACATAGTCTTGAATTCCATTAATTCAGGAATAACATCTATTCCTATGGCCTTCCAATTCTCCTTTACTATTGGAATTAACAATTCTACGTATTTACTTCCTTGATAAGTCATCCAATGGATTTGAAACTTTTTACCATCCTTATATCTAAATCCATCTTCCTTTTTAATCCAACCTGCTGCTTCTAATAATTTATTTGCTTTTTCAGGATTATATTCATATTTATTTATGTCATCAGTATATGCCCAAGATACTTGTGATACTGGTGCATTACAAACATCAGCATATCCTTTATATCTAGCATCTATAAATCCTTTTCTATTTAAACCATAAGTAAGTGCTTGCCGTACCCTTTCATCTTTTAATTTTTCATCTTTAAGATTTAACCCTATATATCCATATCCATTATCCGGAAAAAGTTGCATATCTATGAATCCTGCACTTTTAAGCATTTGGATATTTTCTGGTTCAGTTGCAATTCTATCAATATCTACTTCACCAGCGGAAAGTGATTGAATATTGGTTTGAGCATTAGTAACTTTTAATATTAACTTATTAATCTTAGCTTCACCCTTCCAATAACTAGGGTTTTTCTCAAAGTCAGCTTCTTGACCTGCCTTATATGCTTTAAATATATATGGACCACTGCCCATCGGTTTTAAGAATGTTTTTTTTAATTTATCTATATTACCTTTTTCAAATGCATAATAACTCTTGCACATAATTCCATAAATAAAATCAGAACTTAGAGCTGGTGATTTAACATCTGTTAATGTAAATGAAATTGTATTGTCATCTATAACCTTTATGCCTTTAACAGTTTTAGCATCACCTTTATTGTATTCCTTATACCCAACCAATTTATCTACAGCGTCTGTTCTGGGTCCATCATACTTTGGGTCACAAATAGCTGTATAAGTAAATTCCACGTCCTTTGCAGTTAATTCTTCTCCATTGCTAAATTTAATGCCTTTGTTTAAATGGAAGGTATAGGTTTTGCTATCCTTTGAAATCTCCCATTTCTTAGCTACTTTTTCTACAGGATTTCCTTTCGCATCATTTGTCAATAACCCTTCAAAAACTAATTGAGCAACATAACCATCATCTACTGAACTTTCATATATGGGATTAAATTTTCCTTCTGGTGCTGTAAATCCAACAATTAAAGTATCTTTTCTGTTTTTTGCTGTTTGTGGCACTTTTTCTGGATTTACAGCCGCTATAACTTCTGATCCTTTTAAATCCTTCGCTGCTCTCCCAACATCACTTTTACCACAACCCGATAATACTAGAGCCATTGACATTGCTAAACTTAAACATCCAGCAATTCTTCTTTTCATTGTTTTCCCCCCTTTTTTTATAAACAATTTGATATAACTTAATAATTGTTGTTAATATAACAGTCTTTAATTTCGCTATCAATATAATTATATGTTTCATGAGCATTTTAATATTACACTTTATCAACTTAAAGTCATTATAATAAAAAATAGACTCACAATTATTTTAAAAATTGTGAGCCTTTTGTAAATATATTTCTCGTCCATTAAAAAAATCGCCTTTCGGCGACAATTAAATAATTTTTATTTTTTATGTGAAGCTAAAAGTGGATTATTAATTTTCTTTTGTTTAGCTAAACTAATTTGGTATTCTATCAACTTATTTTGTGAATCGATTATTTTGTACTTATAAGATTGAAGCTTAAATCTCATTTCTTTATTTTCTGTTTTTGTTCTTCTATTTTCTTCGATACAACTTTTACTAGTCACTTGCATCACATCTAATTGTTGTTGCATCTCTATATTTTCTTGCTCTAATGTTTTTACATATTCAGTTTTTTCTGTGTTTTTACACTTGTTAAGTAATTCTTGATTATAGTCTTCCAAATGATTTAACTGTTTTTTTAAACCTTCTAACTGCTCAGTCAATTCATTATCATGTTTTTCTAAAGATTCACCCTTACTCAAAAGTTCCTTGCAAAGTGACTTACTTTTAAACATATCATCACCTAAATTTAAAGCAGTTAAAATTGCTGCTGAGGAAGTACTAAGCTTTTCATTATTACTCATTATATTTTTTATTTTTTTATCAACATAACTAGCTACCATATGTAAATATTCTTCTCTTTCATCACCTTTTAAATTATATTCAACACCGTTTATCTTTATTGTTACAACGTTCATCTAAAACACCCTCTTAGACAGATTAGTTAAACTTATTGTACCACAATATAACTTTTAATAAAACCAATTTTTTCAAATTATGCATACAATTAATACAATATTCATTTGTTTTTTGAGATTGCATGAATCGAGTAGGAGCTAAATAATTAATTTATTTAGCGACCTCTCACACCACCGTGCATACCGTTCGGTACACGGCGGTTCAATAGAAATTAATGTTTTAATAAATATGTCTCAGATATAGAAACTAATCCTATATTTTTAAGGTATTTATTGGTCAATGTTTTGTTTAATATAGGGCTATTGGATGTTCTCCAATAGCCTTTCCTTGTATTTGCATATTGCAAAGCTTTATTGTTTGGTATTCCTAATTTAACAAGGTTCCCATATTTTGTTTTAATCTTTTTCCATTGTTTCCAAAAACACATTCTAATTCTTCGCCTTAACCATTCATCAAGTGTTTTAAGAATACTTTTAATGTCTGCAATAGCAAAATAATTTATCCATCCAACTATCACTTGCTTAAGTTTCATAAACCTATATTTCATGCTCATCGCATTACTTCTTGAAGTTAATTCTTTTAGCTTTGCTTTGAATTTGATTATAGGTTTTTGAGGAACTCTCATTCTGTATTCACCTTTTGCCCGGTAAAATGAAAATCCTAAAAATTTAAGTTTCCAAGGTCTATCTACTGTACTCTTTTCTTTATTCACTCTAAGCTTTAACTTTTCCTCAATAAATCTCGTAATACTCTTCATTACTCTATTTGCTGATTTCTCACTTTTGACGTATATATTCGCATCATCAGCATATCTACAAAAGTTTAGTCCTCGTTTTGTTAGTTCTACATCGAGTTCATGTAACATTACGTTACTTAATAATGGGGACAAAGGCCCGCCTTGAGGTGCTCCTTCTTCTGTATTCATAAATACCCCATTTATCATCACTCCACTTTGTAGATACTTTCGTATCAGAGAAATTACTCTACTATCTTTAATATCTTCCGATAGTATCCTTATTAATTTATCATGATTTATCGTATCAAAGTATTTAGAAAGGTCTATATTCACCGTCCATGTATGTCCAGCATTAATATATCCCCTACATTTTTCAACAGCTTGTTTTCCACTTCTTAAAGGTCTAAAACCGTAACTATTATCAGAAAATTTCTTTTCATATACTGGTATTAGAGTTTGTGATATCGCTTGTTGAATAACTCTATCTAATACAGTAGGTATTCCAAGTAGCCTAATTCCACCGTCAGGTTTTGGTATTTCTACCCTTCTTACGGCTAGAGGTCTATATCTACTTTCTAATAATGATTGCCTTAATTCTTGTCCATGCTCTTTTAGATAATGTAGAAGTTCATCTACTGTCAAACCATCAATCCCATGACTTCCTTTATTGGCTTTTACTCTTTTATATGCTTTATTCATATTATCTCTCGATAATATCTGCTCGAGTAAACCATTATCATATTCATTCACATCGTTTCTTCCTTCTTCTGACATAGAGGAAATACTATGCACTTCTACATTACCTTCGAGTTCCACTCTATTCTCTCGTAGAGAGCCTTCTTTATGAAGTTGTCTGCTTTTATCATATTTTCTCGTATCCTTCAAAATTCCAAAACCTCCTATTGTTCAGTCCTTCCCACGCTAACGCGTTTTGCATGGTACTATGACGTCTGCTGACTTCTGATAGTTCAGCCATACATCACTGTATGGGTTGTTATTTCTAAATTCATATCCACAACTTACCTATCAGATCTCCCCGGGTAAGAACGCAATCTTTCACTCCATCTATCTGCTACATTTACACCACTTGTTTCGAATAGTTTTGGGCTTCGTTTTGTATTGCAAACTTACCCACAAGCATATGCCTTATATGTAGTTTCTGTTCGTCAGACCGGAGTTTGGCCGCCAACTTCCTTCAGATTCCATCTCACGATGGACACCCTTGTCTTAAGCTATGCACTTGGCACTATTAACCCGTGCTAGGGACTTTCACCCATTAGATTGCGCCCATGCCGGGCGCACAATGATAAAACCCCCTTATTACTAAGGGAGTTTTAGTTTACTTTCATTATCTAAGCTGCGCACCTAATTTATGCTCTAGAGATCTTAATATCTTTTCATGCACCTTGTTTACTTCTTCATCTGTTAATGTCTTGTCCGAGCGTCTATATACTATAGCATAGGCTATACTTTTCTTTCCTTCTGCTATTTGTTTCCCCTTATACACGTCAAATAATTTTACACTTTCTAAAATATTTCCACCTTGCTTTACAATTATATCATCAATGTCTTGAACTAGAACCCTCTCATCAACTATAAGTGCAATATCCCTTGTTACAGCTGGAAACTTTGGAAGTGCTTTGTATTTCTTATTTAAGTCAGCATATTTATATAATATATCTAAGTTTAATTCTGCTATATAACATCTTGGCTGCACTTCATAGTTCTCCGAAACACTCGGATGAATTTCTCCAACCACACCTATAAATTCTCTCTTTACATATAGGTTTGATGTTTTTCCTGGGTGATAAGTTGGATTTTCACTTTCTCTTTTAAATGATGTATTTTTCATTCCCAAAATATCTAATACATTTTCCACTACACCTTTTAAATCCAAATAATCAGCATTTCCATACATTCCTATAGTTAATATATTTCTTTCCTCTGGAAGCTTATCTGCATCTTCATTTGGTATATACACCTTACCTATTTCGAATAACCTAGCTTCTTCATTATTCCTTGAATAATTCCTTGATAAACATTCCATCATAGATGCTATAGTTGTAGTTCTCATTATACTATAATCTTCTCCTAAAGGATTTTTTATAGTAACTACTTTTCTTAACTCACTATCTTCTGGAACTAATATTTTATTAAATATTTTAGGACTTACAAAAGAATAACTTATGGATTGATTAAGTGCACTGCCAATTAAAGAAAGCACTACTTTATCTTCTAACTTTTGCTTTTCACTTTTCCCACTTTTTGAAGTTTCACAATTAGGAATAGTAGATGGTATGTTATCATAACCATACATTCTAGCTATTTCCTCTGCGACGTCTTCTCTAATGTTAATATCAGACCTAAACGTAGGCACATGTATAACTAAAAAATCCCCTGTTATTTCTGTAGCAAGTTCTAATCTATCAAGGTATATTTTCATATTGGGCATAGATATATTAGTTCCTAAAAATTTATTAATCCAATTTGCATCTACTTCTAAAGTATGAGATTTAACTTTACTCGGATATACCTCAGTGCATCCGTCCATTATTTCACCCGCACCTAATTCTTCTATTAAATGACAAGCTCTATCCATTGCCATTTCAGCCATATTAGGATCTAAATCTTTTTCAAATTTAGAAGATGCATCGGTTCTTAAAGATAATTTCTTAGAAGCGAGTCTTATATTAACCCCATTAAAGTTTGCACTCTCAAATATTATGCTTGTGCTGTCTTCTTTAATTTCTGAATTTAAGCCTCCCATAATGCCTGCAATTGCTATTGTTCTATCTCCATCTTTAATAGTTAAAATGCTTTCATCTAAATCTCTTTCTATCTCATCCAAGGTAATAAATTTTTCTCCGTTACCCGCTCTTTCTATCACTATATCATTAGTCGTAATTTGCCTAGCATCAAATGCATGCATAGGTTGACCAAGCTCTACCATAACGAAGTTTGTGATATCCACTATATTATTTATAGGTCTAATTTCTGCTTCTATAAGTCTTTCCTGCATCCATTGTGGAGAAGGCTCAATTTTTACATTTTTTATACCCTTTAACATATATCTTCTGCAAAGTTCATCATTAATATGAACCTTATAAAGGTCTTCCACATTATCCTTGCAGGTAGCTTTATAATCAAGTGCTGGTTTTCTATACTGCGTGCCTAAAGTTGCAGCCGTTTCTCTAGCTATTCCTAGAATACTTAAGCAATCTGCTCTGTTTGAAGTTATTTCAAAATCTATTAGTACACTTTGAAGATTTAATACTTCTTTTATGTCTTTTCCAATGATGGTATCGCTTGGAAGTATCATTAGTCCATCAACTGGTTCATCAACTGCAATTCCAAGTTCTTCCTCAGAGCAGAACATACCATTTGAAACTATTCCACGGAGTTTACCTTTTTTTATTTTTAGTCCTCCATGTAACGTTGATCCGTGAAGTGCTACTGGTACTATATCCTGTTCTTTCATATTAGTAGCTGCTGTAACGATTTGTGTCGGCTCGTCTAATCCTATATTTACTTGACATATAACTAATTTCTCAGCATCCGGATGTTTTTCTATTTTTATTATTTTCCCTGTAACAACCTTCTCAATTTCAGCACCTGATATAATAACCTCTTCTACTTTCGAACCAGACATGGTTAACTTATCTCCAAGCACCTTTGGTGAAATATCTATATCTACATAATCTTTAAGCCATTTAACTGGAACTTTCATTTTATATCCTCCTACAATTTGTATAGTATTAAATCATCTTCTGCGAAGCTGCATTATTATTTATATTTTAGAATTGTTTTAAAAATCTCATATCACTTTCATAAAGTGCTCTAATATCGTCTATTCCGTATTTTAACATTGTAATTCTATCAAGGCCAAACCCGAAAGCAAATCCGCTATAAACTTCTGGATCAATCCCACAATTTCTTAAAACGTCCGGATGAACCATGCCACAACCTAAAAGTTCTATCCAGCCGCTACCGCCGCAAACCTTGCACCCTTTACCATTGCACACAAAGCAAGTGGCATCCATCTCAGCTGATGGCTCTGTAAAAGGAAAATGATGTGGTCTAAACTTTGTTTCCATTTCGTCCCCGAACATTTTTTGCGTAAATAATTCTAGCGTCCCTTTTAAATCAGCAAAGGTAATTCCCTTATCTACTATAAGCCCTTCAATTTGATAAAATATTGGTGAATGAGTAGCATCTGCTGCATCGGATCTATAAACTTTACCTGGCGCTATCATTTTTATAGGCGGTTTCTGAAGCTCCATAGTTCTTATTTGTATTGGTGAAGTTTGGGTTCTTAAAACTATATTATCATTTATGTAAAAAGTATCTTGTTCACCTCTTGCCGGATGATTTTTAGGTATGTTTAATGCCTCAAAGTTATAATAATCTCTTTCTACCTCAGGGCCCTCTTCAATAACAAATCCCATAGATAAAAATATTTCATTAACTTTTTCAAGTGTTAACTCTAACGGATGTCTTTTACCTACTGTTTGTTTTTTCCCTGGCATAGATATATCTATAACTTCACTTTTTAGCTTCATTTCTTTTTCATTGTTTTTTAATGTATCTGAGGCTTTATCTATAAGTGTCTCTATATCCTCTCTTACTTTATTTGCTAATTTTCCAACAATTGGTCTTTCTTCATTTGATAACTGTCCCATGCCTCTTAATATTTGCGTCAATTCACCTTTTTTGCCCAAATATTTAACTCTGATATTTTCTAATTCTGTTTTAATAGCAGCTCCTTTTAATTCTTCTAAAACTGCAGCTTTTATCGTTTCTAACTTTTCTTTCATAATGAATGCTCCTCTCATATTTTGATAATTCTTTATAAAACAAAAAAAACCATCCCCAATAAAGGGACGGAAAATCCGCGTTACCACCCTAATTGACTAAAAACAGTCCTCTTAGATAAATTTATCGGTTTTACCCGCTATCGGCTACTTTTTTTCACCATTAGAACTCTGGAGTGAACTTGGATATAAAAATTTCTTAATGAAGCTCTCAGTCTAAGGCTTCTTATCCCTGTAAGTATCTTTATATTTACTTTCTCCGTCACAGTTTATTATTAATTTATGGTAGTATACAAAATATTATAACCACAACTACAAAAAAATTCAACTATGAATTTAAAAATCATATATTATTTTTCTGTCTTACGACTTCATACATCATAATTGATGCAGCTACAGCTGCATTTAAAGATTCTGCACCACCAGGCATGGGAATTTTAATTTTCAAATCACATATCTCATAAACTTCGGCGCTTATTCCATTTCCTTCATTTCCAACTGATATAATAACTTTCTCTCTAAGGTCTACATTATAGAAGTTTTTATCAGTATCCAATGAACTAGTAACTAGCTTAAATCCAGCGCTCCTAAGCTTTTGCACCACCGATAGATCACTATCGCAAATAACGGGTATTTTAAAAATAGAACCCATTGTGGATCTTAAAGTTTTTTCATTATAGATATCTACAGTTCCTTTTGTAATTATAACTCCTAGTGCTCCCGCCGCATGAGCTGTTCTAATTATAGTTCCCATATTACCTGGATCTTGTATTTTATCAGCTAACATATAGAAGCCATGATCATATTTAATCTCTACCGGTTTATTTCTAACTGTAGCAATAATACCTTGCGGATTATCCGTATCGCAAATACTTTTAAATAAACTGTCACTAACACTATAAACTTTAGTATTCTTCTGTAGCTTGTTTTTCATACAAGAGTTTTCATATTTTGAATCTCCTCTAGCACTTATAAAAATGTGCACCACTTCAAAATCAGAATCCAAAGCTTCTTCTACAAATCTGAAACCTTCAACTAAAAACATATTACTGTCTTTCCTATATTTCTTTTCTTTTAACTTTTTGATATCTTTAATCAATAAATTATCCTTACTTTGAATATGTTCCAAACTGAATGCTCCTTATTTAACTAGATTTTCCAACTTATTTAATTCTTCAATATTACCTATTGCAACAATAATATCACCTGGTTCAACAATATTATCAGCTGCTGGAGCAACATCAATATCATTGTTTCTTTTTATAGCCATTACATTTATACCATATTGAGCTCTTATATTTAATTCTCCCAGGGTTTTATTATGCCATTCTTCAGGACTAATAACTTCAGCTATACTATAATCAGGAGATAATTCAATATAATCTAATATATTTGATGATACTAAATTATGAGCAACGCGTACACCCATATCTCTTTCTGGAAAAACTACTCTGTCTGCCCCTATTTTATATAATACTTTAGCATGCAGGGCATTAGTCGCTTTTGTTATCACATATTTTACTCCTAATTCTTTAACTAAGAGTGTTGCCAAAATGCTAGATTGGATATTAGAACCTATACTAATGACTGCACAATCAAAATTACGAATTCCAAGAGCCCTTAAGCTATTTTCATCATTCGCATCAGCTTGAACTGCATGAGTTACATTATCCGAAATATTTTGAACTACATCTTCATCAAAATCAACTGCTAATACATCATTTCCCAAAGAATATAATGTTTCAGCAACGGATTCTCCAAATCTTCCGAGACCTATAACGATAAACTGTTTTTTACTCATTAACCCCACCCCTATCCAATTAAAATTTTGCCTTCTGGGTATTTTATATTTCCCGATTTACTTTTTTTATTTTTAGCTAATGCTAGTATTATAGTAAGTGGTCCCACTCTCCCTGCATACATGGTAAGTAAGATTATTACCTTTCCTACAAATGTTAATTTTGTAGTTAATCCGAGTGTTAATCCAACTGTAGCAAATGCTGAAGTAGCCTCATACAAAAAGTATTCAAAAGGAATATTCGGGCTCTGTGTAATAGATAATATCATGGTAACTGATATAACAATTGTTAGGGAAATAAGTGATACTGCAAACGCTTTATACACAAATTCTTTGCTTATGCGCTTTTGAAATATTTCAGTATCTTCTCTTCCACGAACCACAGACACTATAGTCATAAAAATCACAATGGCAGTAGTCGTTTTTATTCCACCCGCCGTTGATCCAGGCGATCCTCCAATAAACATTAAAATTATTGTTAAAAACTTTCCCGCCGTGGTCATTTTACCGAGTGGTATAGAATTAAACCCTGCTGTTCTTGGGGAAACTGATGCAAAAACGGAAGATAAAAATTTGCCCTTAATAGACATTCCTTGCATAGTGTCAGCATTATTCATCTCAAAAATATACATAAGTATTGCCCCTAAAACAACCAATGCTATCGTCGAGTAAATAACTATTCTAGCATGGAGGGACAATCTTTTTGTTCCCTTGCAATTATAAATTTCTACCCAAACATAAAATCCTAACCCACCTATTATTATTAATGCTGCAATTGTTAATATTACTACAGAATTACTAGCATAAGCAGTGACACTATTAAAGTTTCCAATCAAATCAAACCCAGCATTGCAGAACGCAGACACCGAATGGAACACGCTATAATAAATCCCTTTGGCAATTCCAAATTCAGGAATAAATTGTGTTGAGAATAACACCGCACCTGTTATCTGAACATAAATTGTAAATATCAATACATATCTGACCATTTTCACTAACCCTTGTAATGAGTTTACATTCATAGCTTCCTGCATCACTAGTCTTTCCTTTAATGTTATTCTTTTCCCTAAAATTAAAAAAACTAAAGTAGCTACAGACATAAATCCAAGTCCACCTATTTCTATAAGTAACATGATCACTGTTTTGCCAAAATATGTCCAATATGTTCCCGTGTCTAGTACTATAAGTCCCGTAACACACACAGCAGATGTAGAGGTAAATATACAATCTATGAAAGGCGTAATTTTACCACTTTGCGAAGCTATAGGTAGGCTTAATAGTATAGCCCCTATGACTATGACTATAGCAAACCCTAATGCAAGTATCCGAACAGGAGTATATATGCTTTTCTTTTTAAGATCTTTAATATCTAATTTCAAATTATTCACCTCTAAATTTTCAACTATGATGTTTTACTAATTATATCACTTTACATGTTTTTGTCAAAAATGCAATAAAAAATGCAGCCGTATGGCTACATTTTTGAATAAATAATTTTTATGCTTGTAATTGTTTTTTTGCAACTTCTACTAATTCAGCAAAAGCTTTTGGATCATTTATTGCAATTTCAGAAAGCATTTTTCTGTTAATATCTATGCCTGAAAGTTTCATTCCATTCATGAATCTTGAATATGAAAGGTCATTTAACCTTGTAGCAGCATTGATTCTAGCTATCCAAAGTTTTCTAAAATCTCTTTTCTTTAATTTTCTTCCGATATAACCATTTCTAAGTGCTCTCATTACTGCTTCATTAGCTGTTTTAAATAACTTACTTCTACCACCATAGTAGCCTTTTGCAAGCTTTAATACTTTTTTATGGTTTTTACGAGAGTTAACTGCTCGCTTAATTCTTGCCATTTAATATACCTCCTAATCACCATTCAATTATAAGTATGGTAACAATTTCTTCATCGATTTTATTTGAGTTGTTGAAACATATGCTGTTTTTCTAAGGTTTCTTTTTCTTTTCGGGCTTTTCTTTGTTAATATATGACTTGTAAAAGCTTTAGCTCTTTTTAACTTACCTGTTCCTGTTTTCTTAAATCTTTTTGCTGCGCCTCTATGTGTTTTCATTTTAGGCATAATAAAATTCCTCCTCTCAGTTATGCTTTTTTGGGAGCTAAAATCATTATCATATTTCTTCCCTCTTGTCTCGCTGGTTTTTCAACAATATAAACATCACCGATTTTTTCTACAAAAGATTTTAATATCTTATGTCCGACTTTTGAGTTTTCAATTTCTCTACCTCTAAATCTTACGGTTATCTTTACCTTATCTTCATCTAACAAGAATTTTTTAGCATTACTAGCCTTAATTGCAATATCATGATCTTCTATTGTTGCACTTAATCGTATTTCTTTAAGATTAACAACTTTTTGTTTCTTTTTAGCTTCTTTTTCTTTTTTCTGTTGCTCATAGATAAACTTACCAAAATCCATTATTCTACATACTGGAGGTTTCGCGGTAGGAGACATCATAACTAAATCTAAATCTTTCTCTTCCGCAAGATTCAACGCATCTTTAGTATTCAAGATACCCAATGCAGAACCATCAGCTCCAATAACTCTTATTTCTCTAACTCTGATTTCTTCATTCATCATGAAATCTTTGTTTTTACTAATAATTTTCACCTCCTAAGTGTATTTAGATAAAAATATAATATTTAAACAATTAAAAGGACGACAAAATGCCGTCCCTAATAGTAACAAATTTAAATTACTAATTAACCTAACTAGCATTACTGTTAGGTGAGAAACGGCTGTTTCTTCTTGTAAAAGATAACTCTATTATATTAAAATATTTTTTATATTTTCACTCACAACAATTCAAAGTATACTATCTAAGTATTTGTTTGTCAACACTTTTTTATTTATTTTATTCACATATCAATATGCCTTACTACCATACAAGAGTTTCTTTTTTTATCTCTTCACATTTAACACATTTATCACAATAATAGACCCTATCTGCAAAAACCTTGTTTATCGTTTGTATTAGTTCTTTATTTTTACAATGCTCTACACAGTGTATAATTACTTTTTTAGGAGCATTGGTTATCATAGTGCTAATAATAAGTTCCTCTCGATTTTCTTTTGAATCAAATTTAACATCCGGTAACTCCATCATCATATTTCCTACTAAATCATTACCTTCTTCATCTGTTAAACGATAATTTCCGTTTTTTTCAATTAGAATATTAATCTCATCTACCTTACTATCCTGAACATCAACAAAGTATTTAAGCAATTTTATAAACTCATTATATTCTTTCTCTACCATATACTCTTCCACAACTTTATCCACTATGCACTCTAAATCTCCCTTTAGCTCTTTTGTCCTAAAGGTTAAAAATCCACTTATATTAATTTCATTATTTTCTTCTATACATTTAGTTATCTTATCAATTATACTATTTTTCCTATTCATACAATATACTCCATTAGGTCCGGATATTTCGCCCTCACTACTCAAGTATTCTTGTATCCTAGGTTTAATTTGTTCTATTTCATCATATTGCAGAAAAAAATAAGATTCATCTAAAAATTTTTTGAGTCCTTTTTTACAAAATTCCATTACAACTATTTTATATAACATGTTTGCAACATGCAAATTAAATGTTTTGATACTAGCATCGCTTAAGTTGTCATCATCACAAAAAAACTTTACTACGTGAGTATCCCCTATTATATTTTCCGATATACCTGAAAAATTTTTTTTATCTTCAAAACACTTCTTAATGTCTTTAATTTCATCAATAATACATTCCATACTCCTATTATATACAATAGTTAATAAAAGCATTTCGCACACTCCTTTCTCACTAAGATAGTATGTGTGTAATATTAATGTATATGCAAAATAGATTAAACAATTATCGACATATTGCAATTTGTGATAGCTTTGTGTTATAAAATAAACATAAGAAAATAAATATTAAATAGGAGTATTGTAATGAAAAATATTATTGTTGATTTTAGAATTCATAATGAAGAAAAAGAATATTTAGTTTCTAGAGGATATAACTTGCTTATTTGCCCACCTAGCAACATTTTATACGAGGCTGTATGTGGTCACCCTGATATGCTTATGCATATTTTAGGCAAAGATATTATAGTTCATAAAGACATGGATAATGAATTCATACTGAGCTTAATTTTGTTAAATTATAAAGTTTATAAATCAAATTCAACTTTAAAAGATAAATACCCTTATGACATATGTCTCAATTCATTAAGCCTAGGCAATCTTTTTATTCACTCAGTTAATTTTACTGATACTAATCTTTTGTCACTATTAAAAACAAGAACATTAATAAACGTTAAGCAAGGTTATACAAAATGTTCTACTTGCATTGTAAATGATCATGCAGTCATAACTAGTGATGTTTCTATCGCTAAGGCTTTAAGCATTGAAAAAATAGATATTTTATTAATTCCACCTGGTGATATTATCCTTCCCGGGCTTAACTACGGTTTTATAGGTGGCGTAACAGGTCTTATCGAAGATAATGTCTTAGCTTTTTATGGTCACTTAGATCATTATTTGTATGGGAAAGAAGTATTAAATTTTTTAAATAAGCATAAGGTAGAACCTGTATTTTTGAGAAATGGAAAACTAATCGATAGAGGTAGTATTTTTAGAGTCTAACGAATCCAAAATATACTGAAATAAAAAAAGTAGTCTAAATGCTGAAATATCAGCATTTAGACTACTTTTTATTGTTTTGGAGGCGCCACCCGGATTTGAACCGGGGAATAAAGGTTTTGCAGACCTTGACCTTACCGCTTGGCTATAGCGCCATTATTCATAATTATAGTTGGAGCGGAAGACGAGATTCGAACTCGCGACGTTCACCTTGGCAAGGTGACGCTCTACCACTGAGCCACTTCCGCAACACTGGTGGCTAGACCAGGAATCGAACCAGGGACACGAGGATTTTCAGTCCTCTGCTCTACCGACTGAGCTATCCAGCCTTAATAATTTTCAAATTTACTAAATTCAAATGGCGACTCAAAAGGGACTCGAACCCTCGACCTCCGCCGTGACAGGGCGGCACTCTAACCAACTGAGCTATTGAGCCATATGTGGTGGGAACAACAGGGTTCGAACCTGTGACCCTCTGCTTGTAAGGCAGATGCTCTCCCAGCTGAGCTATGCTCCCACATATCTTTATCAGACTAGTACAGTTTACATCATTTCATAAAACTTGTCAACAACTTTATGTATTAACTGTTTTTTTACTTTACTGTTAACTTCCTCGTCCATGTGTACTTTGTGAGTACTTTATTATATTATAAGATTTCCTTACGGCTGTCAACCATAAATATGGTGAATATTCACGTATATTTAAATTATACTCCCTATTTATCGAATTTACTCCACTTTGCTACGATTTGAAACATATATTACTATTGAATATAGTTTGTGTATTGCTTTCTATAAAAAGCAATACCACATATACTATATTCTCTTTATCCAAAGCTGCATTTTTATCTATGAATTAGCTTCTTTAAGTAATTGCCCAATTTCTTCATGATTAAATTCATAATTTTCATTACAAAAATGGCATTTAAGTTCTTCGGTTTTACCATCATTATATAATTCTTCTAAATCCTTTTTACCTATACTTATTAAGGCCCTCTCAACCCTTTCCCTGCAGCAATCACATTTATACGTCGGCTTAACCTCTTCATGTATTTTAAGTTCCATATCTTCAAAAATAAATTCCAAAATTTCTTCGATGTTCATCCCTTTTGCTATTAATTCAGTTATAGATGGAATTTCTTCAAGCCTATACGTTATTATATCAGCTAAAAATTCGTCTGCACCAGGCATCATTTGGATTATAAAACCTCCTGAAGCTTTAATGCTCATATCCGTGTCAACTAAAACTCCGAGTCCCACAGCAGACGGCGTTTGCTCTGATACAGTAAAGTAATAAGCTAAGTCATCCCCAATTTCACCTGTACAGATTGGCACTTGACCTATGTACGGTTCCTTTAGTCCCATATCTCTTATAATCCTTAAATAACCATCCGTACCAACGGCAGCACTTACATCAAGTTTCCCCTGTTTGTTTGCAGGCAAATCTACATTAGGGTTTCCTATGTACCCTTTTACACTTACATCAGCATGTGCAGTTACTACCACGCCTCTCGCTTCTCCTCCGCCATCAATTTGAAGTGTTAAACTATCTTGCTGCGACTTTAACATGCTTCCCATAAGAGCACCAGCCGTTAGCATCCTACCAAAAGCAGCTGCTGCCGTGGGTGCACACAAATGCATAGAAACTCCCTCATTTACTAAACCCGTAGTTATTGCTGCGACTATTCTAACCTGGCCTTCCTTTGCAGTAGCTCTAACCAATTTATCCATATACTAGCCTCCTGTAAACTATTTTTGTTTTTTACTTCTTAAGTACGTAACATATTCGCTCTGTGATTTTACTTACTACTTTATCTTCATAGTTATCCATCTTTTTAATTATTTCGAACCCAATTTCTTTTATAACACTTTCTACATATTCTTCTTTATAAGCCCTTTCAGAGTGTTGCTCATCAAAGCGTCTGAACACTTGTCCTTCTTTTACAAAAAAAGTTAAATTCATTTGTACTATATCATTTTCTAAATAATTTTCCCAAATATACACTACATCATCACTATCGTAATTATAAATATTATTACCAAGCACATTGGTAAGTTTATAATAAGAGTTAATATCAAAGATGAATAACCCATCCTGTTTTAATAAATCATAAGCGCCTAATAAATACTTTTTAAAATTTTCTTTTTTTAATATATAGTTGCTAGAATCTAATCCGCAAGTTATAAGGTTAAAAGTATTATCTAAATTCAATTCACAAATATCTTGGCATACAAATTTTGCTCCTACCCGAGCATCCCTCATCTTTTTCTCTGCTTGACTTAACATATCACAAGATAAATCAACTGCCCAGGTATGCTTAAACTCATTTGCAATTTCTATAGTAAGATTTGCTGTACCACAGGCTAAATCTAAATAACTCTCCATATCTAAGTGATGCTCTTTGCAAATACATAATATTTTGGAAGCCCATGTTTTATAATCAATATCAGAATTGATTAATTCATCATATATACAAGCAAACTCTTTGTAACAGTTCATATTAACATTTCTCCTTTATATTCCTCTTAATACTATAATGGTATATAATATACTAACCTATATACCAAATATTGTCCAAATTAATTTGCTTAATATCTTTAAAAATCTTTGTTTTTAGGGAGATTTATGGCTTTCTTTCTTTTTGTCATTAAGCCTCCAATTCTTCCTGTTTCTTCTGCTGTTAATCCACTCCAACCATCCACATCTATCTTTTCTGTTAATCCTAATTCTTCCGCTATTTCATATTTTAACGATTCTCTTAGCATTTCGTTTTTAGTTAACTCTTTATTTGTTCTTAACTTAGCTTTTATAACTTTTTTCAAAGGTGTTTTACCCATCATATACCTCCTAATTATAATTGTAATATCTTATATTTTTTACAATTCGAGGTTTTTTTATTCATAATAAAAAATAAATATTACCCGTTATTTAATCATAATATGATTTAAATTACAGTTTTATAAATATACCCATTAAATTATACCTTGCTGATTTTCAGTTTTTTTTTTTAAAGTATATATATTTTTACATATGGGCTATATAATATAATCTAATGAAGAAAAATATTTTAGTGATAATTTATGTGTTTCCTAATTCATTATGAAGAATATTACGAAATGCTTCACTAAAAGCGATCTAAATTAATAACTATATAGTATAAACTACTAGGAGGTAATCTTATGAGTATTTTTAAAGGTTCTGGTGTTGCAATAGTCACTCCGTTTAATGAAAGAGGCGTAGATTTTAAAAAACTCGAAGAATTAATAGAATGGCATATCAAAAGCATGACAGATGCTATTGTAGTATGTGGTACTACAGGTGAAGCTTCTACTATGACAGAGCAAGAAAGAAAAGAGACTATAAAATTTGTAGTTGATCTAGTTAATAAGAGAATTCCAGTAATCGCGGGCACAGGAAGTAACAATACTGCCGCTGCAATAAGTATGAGTAGATGGGCAGAAAAAATAGGCGTAGACGGATTACTTGTAATTACGCCTTACTATAACAAGACTACTCAAAAAGGCTTAGTTGAGCATTTCAAAGCAATTGCAAATAGTGTAACTTCACCAATAATAATATACAACGTTCCTTCGAGAACAGGTCTTAATATTACTCCAAACACACTTCTAAAATTATGCGAAGTACAAAACATTGTAGCAATTAAAGAAGCGAGCGGCGATATAAGTCAGATAGCACAGATTAAAGCACTCTGCGGAGATAGAATAGATATCTATTCAGGTAATGACGACCAAGTTATACCTATACTTTCCTTAGGAGGTATCGGAGTTATATCTGTTCTTTCAAATATAATTCCTACAGTGATTCATAACATGTGTGAATTATATTTAAAAGGCGAGCATGCAAAAGCTCTAAAAATACAATTGGAGTATCTTCCTCTTAATGGCTCTATATTCATAGAAACTAATCCTATCCCTGTAAAAACAGCTATGAATCTTATGGGAATGGAAGTCGGGGCTTTAAGACTACCACTATGTGAAATGGATGAAATAAATTTACAGATTCTAAAAAAAGAATTAAAAGCATATAATATCCCTTTAAAGGAGGAAATCAAATGATTAGAATGCTTCTAAATGGCTGCAATGGAAAGATGGGCAAAGTTATTTCTGAAATGGCTAAAGCATCAACAACGATTTCAATTGTTGCAGGTGTTGATAAAAATTCATTTAATTTAGGCTATACATGCTATGATAGCATACTTGAATGCGAAAATGATATAGATGTGATTTTAGATTTTTCAAGGCCAGATGCTTTAGATTCCTTATGTAAGTATTCTAAAGAGAAAAATATCCCTATTGTGTTCTGCACTACTGGTTACACGCAAGAACAGTTATCTAAAATTAGTTCCCTCAGCACCGAAATCCCAGTATTCCACTCTGCAAATATGTCTATAGGTATAAATGTTGTTAATAATATACTTAAAAGCATAAGCAATATGCTTTACAAGGATTTTGACATTGAGATAATTGAAAAGCATCATAATCAAAAAGTCGATTCCCCTAGTGGTACCGCTTTACTCCTTGCAAATACAATTAAAGATTCTATAGATGACGAAACCACCTTTGTCAAAGGACGTGATGGTTTAAGTAAAAGACAACCTAATGAAATAGGGATTCATGCTATCCGTGGTGGAAGTATTATAGGTGATCATGAAGTCATATTTGCAGGAAAAGGAGAATGTATTGAAATTAAGCATACTGCAATATCAAGAGATGTTTTTGCAATAGGTGCACTTAAAGCTTGCGAATATATATACGGAAAAGAAAAAGGTCTATATAGTATGGATGATGTAGTTAATATGTCAATATAACGACAGTTCAGACGGAAAGTCTCCCATTACTACACGCTGGAGTTACGCGCCCTAACAAATAAAAAACTTCAGTTGGAGTACAAATCTCCTTCTGAAGTCGTTAATACAGCTCCGCAGGAGATGATTTAGCCTTTAAACTAGAAAAGCAACCTTCAAAGTATTAAATACTTAAATAGGTTGCTTTTCTAGTTCAATATTTTTAAAAATTACTCAGGTAATGATTTAATCCACTTTTCCATTCTATCTAAAGCCTCTTTTAACACTTCCATACTATAAGAATATGATATCCTTATGAAACCTTCTCCTCCGGTGCCAAAAGCCGAACCAGGCACAACAGCGACCTTGCCTTCATTCAACAGTCTGTTGCAAAACTCTTCGCTACTCATAGAAAATTTTGTTATAGAGGGAAATATATAAAAGGCCCCTTTAGGAATAGTTGTATCCATTCCCATTTGCTTCAACCTTTTATATACATAATCTTTTCGCCTCTCAAACTCCACTTTCATATTATTTACATCATTCATGCTAGAAAGTAATCCTTCGCACGCACCCCATTGAGATATTGAGGCTGCACAAGAAACATTATACTGATGTACTTTCATTATATTATCCATGATATATTTGCTAGCACAAACATATCCAACTCTAAGTCCCGTCATTGAAAACATTTTAGAAAATCCACCCACCAAAATTACTTTATTCCTTAATTCATCAATTTGAGCTAATGAATAGTATTTTTCATAACATAATGAGCTATAAATTTCATCACTTATTATGTAAATATTTTTTTCTTTTAGAATTTGAAAAAGTTTATTTCGCTCGAATAATGTTAATGTTGCTCCAGTAGGGTTAGACGGATGTGACATCACTAAAATCTTAGGATTTTCTTCATTAATAAGTTTATTTAATGTTTCAAAATTAATAGTAAAATCACTGTTAAGCTTATAATTAACTACTTCTGCTCCAAAAATCTTTACACAGCTCTCATAAGCTGGATAAGCTGGAGTCGGTACCAGCACTTTGTCTCCAACATTTAAAAATGCTGCAAATGTGCATAGAAGTGCCTCACTTCCACCAACAGTCACAGTTATTTCATCAGCTGAATAGTTGATGCCTGTGCCGCATAAAAAATTAGAAATCTCATGTCGTAGCTCCGGAATACCTGCATTAGTTGTATACTCAGTTTTATTTTCATTAATAGCTTGGATCATGGCTTTCTTAATATTTTTAGGCACTGGAAAATCAGGTTGACCAAGAGTCAGTGAAATCGCCCCTTCAACTTGTGGAACCTTATTAAAAAATTTTCTAATTCCAGAAATCTCTACATTGCTTACATTTTTTGAAAATAAATTATTCATAACATCATCCTTTTCAATGTGTTTGTGCTTTCAATTATTTGCATTATAAGTATTTTACTATATAATAGAATAAAAATCAGTATTTTTTAAATTGTTCTAGGATAATGCTAATATTTATGGTGTAATCGAAATTAAATGCATAAAAATGAAAATTTGGCTTAATACTTATAATACGAAAGGAGATTAACTATGAACTATGATTTAACCGACCCTTATGAAATTGCAAGATACATAAAAGAAGCTAAAAAGGCAACTCCACTTAAACTCTATATTGATGGAGATTTATCACAATGCGAATTTGGCAATATAGAAAGTTTTGGTAACGGAAGCTTTTATATCCTTTTTGGAGAAAGTAATGAGGTATCAGATTTTCTAATAAAGTATAAAGACAGAATCAAAAAATCCAAACTTGAACAAGACAGACGAAACTCCGCTATTCCTTTGATAGATTTAAAAAATATCGATGCAAGAATTGAACCAGGTGCAATTATACGCGACAAGGTTACCATAGGTAAAAATGCCGTTATAATGATGGGTGCCATAATTAACATAGGTGCTGAAATTGGCGATGAAACTATGGTAGATATGAACGCTGTTGTTGGTGCCAGAGGTAAACTCGGTAAAAGAGTTCATTTAGGTGCAGGTGCAGTAATCGCAGGAGTGTTAGAACCTCCAAGTAAAAGTCCTTGTGAAATTGGAGACAATGTACTAATTGGAGCCAATGCTGTAATTTTAGAAGGAGTAAAAATCGGAAATAATTCTATAGTGGCAGCAGGATCTGTAGTTGTAAATGATGTTCCTGAAAATGTTGTAGTTGCTGGAACACCCGCAAAAATAATAAAAAATGTGGATAGTGGAACTAAAGAAAAAACTAAACTACTTGATGATTTAAGAAAATAACAAAAATTAAAAGAGCATATATTACTACAAATTCATCTTACTTTGCTAAGTAATTCTAAACTAATTTTATTGAAAGATACTAAACAGTACAAACTCGCTAACGCTCAAACATGTACTGTTCTTAACGTATCTTCCGATAAAATTAGTTTGAATTACTAAAGCTTGTTCGAATGTATTTTACGTAATATATGCTCTTTTCAACCCCATTAAAAGAAGAAAATTCATTCTACATATCTATACTATATAACGTCTAGAGCTTCAAGGTCCTGCTCTTCATCAATCATATCCGCTTCTACAGTGCCCCCACCATCTTTAGCAACCTTTTCCATCTTTGATATAGAGACTTCATATGCCACTTTCTTTATAACTTCGTCATCTGATAATTTCTTTTGATATTCTCTACTCTGAAGTCTTCCCCATATTCTTATATTATCTCCTACTTCAAGACTTTTACAAAACCTAGAATTTCGTCCCCAAGCAATTGTAGGTATATAATCAGATTTATTATACAATCTGTTAACTGCTAAAAGCATGTCCGCAATCTCTCTCCCAAACGGAGTTGTCCTATACACTGGACTCTTGCAAATATATCCATCTAAAAATATTTGATTTGGATTCTTACTGTGTTCTTCACAAATTTTAATATCTCTAGCAAATACCGTTAATATTAATCGGTTAGATCCGTCAACGAATTTATTGTAAGATCTAAGTTGACCTTCAACTATAAACTCATTTCCTATTGTAATATTCATACCTGCAATTAATCTTTCAGAAATTGTTATAGTTAAAATATCTGTTGTTTCACTAAGTCTCCAAACCTCAAAATCAAATACATAAAAGCCTTCTCCATACATTTCATGACTGAATTTCAATTCAGATACTACCTTTCCTTCTAAATAAATCTTGTTATTTAACATAACATTATCCATCATAATCCCTCTTTCCCTTAGTTTTTTTTAATAAACTTTCTTTAGAATATAAATATTCAGTTTTTCAATGTAATATACCTAATATTAAGAGAATTTTGTTTATATCTATTTTTCCAAAATTATAACTAATTGGTATTTCCATTATAATACAAATACACCGTGGATTTCAATACATTTAATTTTTATTTTTGTATTTGTTTTCCTGATTCATTTATATAATAGTTTTTTTTGTATATAAGATCTGATATTTTTACAAATTTATAGCCTTGAGCCTTAAAATGTTTTAAAATTTTTTCTAAATTTTCAGGGGTATACTTTGCATTATTGTGAAATAAAAGTATGGAGCCCGGCTTAGTCTTTTTAATTATTCTATTATACTCAATTTCTGCCCCCTGCTCTTTCCAATCAATACTATCTGCATCCCATTGAATACAATAATGATTTGTTGATTCTACGGTTTCAATTACTAAATTATTATATTCTCCAGATGGGCATCTAAAAAGGGTTGTTTCTTTCCCTGTTATAGCCATTATTTTAGCATCTGTGGTGGTTATTTCTTTGTTCATTCTCTCCTTGGATATTGTAGTCATTATAGGATGCTTATTGGAATGGTTTCCTATTTCATGACCTTTTTGATGCATCGTCTTTACCCTATCCGGATACTGGTCTAGCCACGCTCCCACTATAAAAAACGTTGCTTTAGCATTGTACTTATCTAATATTTTTAATATATCATCTGTTCTATCATCGCCCCAGTTTGCATCAAAAGAGATCGCAACCTTTTTCTCTTTAGTATCTACGGAGTAAATTGGTAATTTACGTTGCTCACCCAAAAACGCACCCTTAGTTTTTAAGTTATAAACACCTATAATTGATAAAATCACAATGAAAATCGCACAAAATACTATTAATTTTTTTTTTATGTAATTCATATTCATATCCTCTTATATCCTCCTTATAATCGCTTTGTGCCAAAGTAATAGATATCCCCTATCGTCTCCTCGCACATTTATACTTTAAATTTATATTCTATAAGTTAATATATATGTGTATAATTTAATTTATAAAGTTTATTTCTTTTGAAAATTCAGATAAACCATTATATAGTATTAAAATTAAAAGCACCGATTCATTTCGGTGCTTTTTATGTTATAATGTTTATAGTTAATTTTACATGAAATGATACCGTTCATTATTGTTTTATATTAAGCAGACTACAAGGAGGAACAGATATGTTTGAGGATGCTTTAGACTTAGCTGAAAATAAGCTTCTTTTACTTTATATATTTTATAAAATAAAGCTCCCTATTTCTAATATTCAAATAACGCAAATTATTTTAGAGAATAATTTTATAAATTATTTTACTTTGCAACAATATATTACTGAACTTATTGCATCTAACCTACTTAAGCATACTGATCAGAAAGGTAAGCATAGATTAGTCATTTCGCAAAAAGGTGACAATGTTCTATCTTTATTTAAAGGAAGAATTTCTGAAAGCAAGATACAACTTATTGATAGCTATTTGAAAGTTCATATTGAAAACATCAAAAAAGCACTCACGGTTAGTGCTGATTACACAATAGAAAACAATAATAATTATTTAGTTAACCTAACCGCTTCAGAAGATAATTTTACACTTATAGATATTAAACTTAGTGTTGCGTCGAACAAGCAAGCACGAAATTTATGCAGTAAATGGAGAAAAAACCCTTCTGAACTTTATGCTAAAATAATTAATCTTCTCATAGATGATTAATCTTAATCTTCTATAGAAGCTGATTTTTATAAAAGTGCCATACCTGTGGGCTCTCCGCCAATAGAGATGGCTTTTTTATTTTCAGTAATTTTATCAATTCTAATAAGCAAATTGTTATAATTATCACCTACATACAAATATTTTTCATCTTCGAGTATTCCCCGAGGCATACCCCCAATTTTAATTTTTTTTATCTCTTTGTAATTATTTATGTCTAATATACTCACCGTGCCATCTCCAAAATTTGATACATAACAGTATTTTTCATTACAATACATGTCCACAGGCGAATTACCAACAGGTATCTTGTATAATACGTTATAGTTTTTTAATGAAATAATGCTTATACTTCCCTTATTGTCCATACCTATATTGCTCTCGCAAACTAAAATATAATTTCCATCCGGGGTAATTAGAGCTTTAGTAGGATATGCCCCCACCCTAATATTTTTAATATTTGTATTCTGAGCACAATCTATTATTGTTATGCTGTCACTATTCATATTTGCCACTATAATAAGGTTCTTTCTTTTACAAAGATAAATACTATGTGGTGAGTTACCACATGGAATTACTTCTACAATTGTTTTTTTGTCTAAATCAAAAACTATTATATCATCAGAATCTCCACAAATAACATATGCCCTATTATCATAAACTGATAAATCATTACAATGCATACCTATAAAATAACTTTCTGTTTCATTATTATCAATATCAACCATAGAAATACTATTATCATAACTATTAGCTGTTAATATCTTGTTTTTATATATATATATACCATGAGGACCAATTCTTTTGAGATTTTTTTTATCCAAATATATTTTTTCTTCTTCTATAAACAAATCCAAGTTAACTTTTGATATGCAATCTGCTGAAGTACTACACACATATAACTTTCTCAAATCCCTCACCTCCCCATAACCATAATATGAAAATAGCGCTAATATGCTAACATTGTTTTCATTAAAATTAAATTCTTGAAATGAGGATACTTAATAGTATATAATAACTATTGTAATTATTAATATTACAAAGGACGGAGGAGTAAATTATGTATAGTTATGATCCAAAAGGCGTTTGTTCAAAAAAAATAACTTTTGAAGTCGTTGACGATAAAATAACAAATGTTGTTTTCACAGGAGGATGCGCTGGAAATTTAAGTGGAATTTCAACCTTAGTAAAAGGTATGGAAGTTTCCGAAGTTATAAAAAAACTTAAGGGTATTAACTGTGGTGGTAAAAGCACTTCTTGCCCAGACCAATTAGCTTTGGCACTGGAAGAATTAGTTGCAAAAGCTTAACCAAATAAAAAAAGACACATATTATCTAGTAATATGTGTCAATTTATTTTTAACGACATTTCAGCTCCGCAGGAGATGATTTAATACTATTAATAGCTGTGAACATTTCGTATTATTTTTCTCATATCTCCCACCATGTATAAAGAACCTGACACTAACAGTAAATCATCTTCATCGCAGTAGCTCAAAGCTTTTTTATATGCATCCTCATAATCTTCAATTGCCTCGCAACTCATAGTATATTTTTCTACTTGGATTTTTAATTCTTCGCAGAGTTCTGCCCTATCGCTATGGGGGGTAACAGTAATAACTCTACTCACCTTTGGAACTATAGTTTTTATCATCTCTTCCACTTGCTTATCCGCAAGGATTCCTAAAATTAATATGATTTTTTTGTAGTTAAAGTACATATCAATACTCTGCGTAAGTTTTTCTATACCATCTATATTGTGTGCACCATCTATAACTACTAAAGGCTTTTTATGCATCACCTCAAGCCTTGCTGGCCACACTACACTCCCAAGCCCTGTTATTATATGATCTCTATTAATCATTGCGCCTTGCTCTATAAGCTCCTCTATAGCATGAACCGCTACAGAACAGTTTAGTAATTGATGTTTTCCTAAAAGTGATAAATCAATAGTATAATCATTATTTGAAGTTTGCACTTTCAATTTTTGAGTTATAGCATTATTACTAGCACACATTGTTTCTTCCATTGAATCCACTGCACTATATTGTAAATTTCCCTTCCCTAAATATACCGCTGAATCCTGTGATACTTTTATTAATTTGCATTTTTTTTCTCTACATATTCTTTCTATTACTTCTTCGCTTTGTTTTTGTTGCGGAAACATAACTACGGGAATCCCCTCTTTAATAATACCTGCTTTTTCACAAGCAATTTTAGCGATAGTATCTCCGAGTATTAGCGTATGGTCCAAACTAATAGATGCAATAATACTTAAAATAGGTGTAATTACATTTGTTGAGTCAAGCCTTCCACCTATCCCTACTTCAACCACTGCAAAATCTATATTGTTTTTATAAAAATATAAAAAACCCGCGCAGGTAATGATTTCAAACTCTGTTGGATTACTATATCCTAGTTCCACTACCTTTTCTACCGCTTTAGAAACCTCTGTTACAACATCACTTAAATCTCCTTTAGAGATGTTTTTATTATTTATTTGCATTCTTTCTTCAAACTCTTCAATAAATGGCGAAGTATATGAGCCTACTTTATATCCAGCTTCGACCAAAATCGTAGTAACCATAGCAGTAGTTGAACCTTTCCCATTAGTTCCTGCAATATGTATACACTTTAATTTTTTATGCGGGTTTCCTAAAAGTTCTAATATTTTTTCAGTTCTCTCAAGCCCAAGTTTGCTACCAAACTTTGCTGTATTTTTTATGTAAGCTATAGATTCATCATAATTCATGCTTATCCTTCCTTTCAAAATAAATAACTATGTCCGGTTAAATTTTATACCAACTTAGTGGCAGTTAACAACCTTTTTTATAAAAAATCTAAAAAATTTGTAACACTTTAATCATTACTCAAATAAAATATTCTAAGTAATTCTTTTTAGGAATTATTTTATGTATAGATACTGCCTACTAATACCTGAGAAAACATTAGAGACGGTTAACATCTATTCCCCCATTAGATCTGTTAACCCACCTCTTTTATTTTCATAAAAATGCCCTACAGCATAGACTTTTATCTATTCTATAGGGCATTTTATTATTTTGCTATTTTATGTTATTTAGCAGCAGTTACGTAGGCTTTTTGGAACCAATGTTTTCCTAAAGCTGATGTACGAACTCCCATAATATTTGGTTTTGAAACCATTGTATTTGTATACCCATAAATAGGAATTACAACATCATTGTTCATAATAATGTCTTCTGCTTCATGCAAAATAGCCATTCTCTTAGCTGGATCTAATTCCTTTTTTGCAGCTATTATTTTTGCATCATATGCTGGATTACTGTATCCAGCGTCATTATTTCCTGAACTTGTTGTAAATAAATCAAGGAATGTCATTGGATCTGTGTAGTCTGCATTCCAGCCATTTCTTGCAAGAATATATTGCTTAGTATTTCTTGTTTGTATGAATACCTTCCATTCTTGGTTCTTAAGTTCTATATTTACTCCAAGATTTGTTTTCCACATATCTTGAACTGCAGCAGCTATATTTTGGTGTCCCGCAAGGGTGTTATAGAGTAAAGTTATTTTAGGGAATCCTTTTCCATCGGGATACCCTGCTTCAGCTAGTAATTTTTTAGCTTGAGCTATATCTCCCTCCGCTGGGTAGTAAGCTTTATTTGCAAAATCCTTACCATTTGGTTCTAGACTCCCTTTTGGAACAAATGACGTTGCTGGGGTTTGCCCACCTTTACTAACGTTATCAACTATGTCTTTTCTGTTAAGGGCAAGCGATAATGCTTTTCTTACTTTAGGGTTTTGTATAGCCTTAGCAGCCTCTGGATTTATCTTAACCGCCTCTGCTGTAAGATTTAGCACATAGTAGTAAGTTGCATAATTAGGAGTGATTTTGCAACTACCATCTGCTACAAGCGCAGGAATTTCTGATTGTGGTGGGTCTTTAATGAGATCCATTTGACCGGCTTTATATGCTGAAAGTGCTGCTGTTTGATCCTCTAACATTTTATAGTTAAGAGTATCAAGTTTAATATTTTTAACATCCCAATATTTGTCGTTTTTTACAAAAGTCAAAACATCCTTAGGTTTCCATTCTTTCATTTTAAATGCACCATTAGTAATATAAGTTGCAGGTTTGGTTGCCCAAGAAGCATCTTTATCTGCTACATCTTTTCTAATCGGCATATATGTTTCGAAAGCCATAAGTGATAAGAAGTAAGCAGTTGGGTTTTCGAGGGTAACTACAAGAGTTGAATCATCTTTAGCCTTAACTCCGACTTCATCAACAGTTGCTGATTTTACACCAGCTGTTTTCTTGTCAGCTGCAAGTTCGCTTTCATTATACCCTTGGGCATTCTTCAAGTAAAAAAGTTGATAAGAATATACAGAAGCAGTTGCAGGCTTTAAAACTCTTTTCCACGCATATTCGAAATCACCAGCAACAACTGGTTTGCCATCTGACCATTGAGCGCCACTTCTAATATGAAACGTATAAGTCAAACCATCTTTTGACATTTCATACCTGTCAGCCATACCTGGAATTGGTTTATCTTTATCATCCAATCTCATCAAACCCTCAAAAGCATTTCCGATAACATCTGCACTGTCACTTGCCTGACTTAATGCTGGATCGATAGTCTTAGGTTCTGCACCTAAATTGAAAGTTATTACCTGCGGCACCTTGCCATTAGCCTCTGGTGCCGCTTTAGTGCCACAGCCCGATAGCAATGATACCCCTAAGGTTACCGCAAGCAAAGTTGCACTAATCTTTGTTGATTTATTCATTTTTATTATTCCCCCCTGTTATATATATAACTATTCGTTGCAAAGCATCGAATTATACTCAATAATATATTCGCTAAACAAAATTTTTATACCATTTAAAATAAATGACAAGCCACAAAGTGGTCTGCCCCTAAATTTTTAAGCTCTGGGTCTACCTCTGAACATATTGCCTTAGCATATTTACATCTACCTTTAAATCTACATCCCGGTGGAGGATCTATAGGTGATGGTATTTCTCCCTCAAGCATAATCCTCTTTCTTAGTGCTGCACCTTCAGGGTCCGGTATTGGAATAGCCGAAAGTAGCGCCTGAGTATATGGATGCATTGGGAGGCTATATACCTCATCACTTTTACCTATTTCAACCATTTTACCTAAATACATAACTCCAATTCTATTTGATATATGCTTAACCATTGATAAATCATGAGCTATAAAAAGATATGTTAATCCCATATTTTCTTGCAACTCTTCGAGCATATTTATAATCTGTGCTTGTATGGAAACATCAAGTGCAGATATAGGTTCATCACAAATTATAAATTCTGGTTGCACTGCTATAGACCTAGCTATACCAATTCTTTGTCTTTGACCGCCAGAAAATTCATGTGGATATCTGCTAGAATGTTCACTGTTTAATCCCACCGTTGTTAACAGTTCTTGAATTCTTGCCATTCTATCCTTACCTTTATAAACACCATGAATGTCAATTGATTCACCAACTATGTCGCCAACAGTCATTCTTGAATTTAACGAAGCATAGGGGTCTTGGAATATCATTTGAATTTTTTTTCTATAAGGAAGCATCTGCTTTTGACTTAACTTTGATAAATCATGTCCATCGTATATTATTTGTCCACCAGTTGGTTCATATAGCTTTATTATTGTTCTTCCACAGGTTGTTTTACCACAGCCTGATTCTCCCACAAGCCCTAAAGTCTCACCTTTATTGATCGTAAAAGAAATACCATCTACTGCTTTTACATAACTATGAGCTGTACCAAACAATCCCTTTTTAACAGGAAAATATTTTTTCAAATCTTTTATTTCAACTAATACTTTTTCAACACTCATTATAAACTCCCCCTTCCAACAGGTGCTTTTACCTTAGGTGCACTAGGGTGATTTAGAAAGCAAGCTGCATTATGCTCAGGACTAATTTGAAATAATGGCGGTCTTTGCTTTTCACAAATCTTCATAGAATAATTACATCTAGCTGCAAATGGACATCCCACAGGAGGTTTTAACAAATCTGGCGGTTGACCCTCTATTGGTTTCAGTTTTTCCCTTATGGTACTTTGGGGATTTGGAATACTATTTAAAAGCCCCCAAGTATATGGATGCCTTGGATTATAAAATAAGTCCTTAGTAGACCCCGTCTCTGCAATTAATCCACCGTACATAACATTTATTCTGTCGCAAACATCTGCAACCACGCCTAAATCATGCGTTATAAGAATAATAGAAGTGTTTAATTTTTCTTTAATATCCTTCATAAGTTCAAGAATTTGTGCCTGTATAGTAACATCTAGGGCTGTTGTAGGTTCATCTGCAATTAACAATTTTGGTTCACAACATAATGCCATAGCAATCATTGCACGTTGTCTCATACCACCAGAAAATTCATGAGGGTATTGTTTCATTCTTTTTTCAGGACTTGGGATTCCAACTAATGAAAGCATTTTCACTGACTTATCAAAAGCTTCTTGCTTACTTAATCCTCTATGTTTAAGTAATGGTTCCATTATTTGATTACCTATGTTGAATACAGGATTTAGGGAAGTCATGGGGTCCTGAAATATCATTCCAATTTCATTTCCTCTTATTTTTTCCATTTCTTTCTCGGAAATCTTTGCTAAATCTTTTCCTTGGAATAGCATTTCACCATCTATTATTTTCCCTGTATCAGCAAGTAGTCTCATAAGTGACATCATAGTAACGCTTTTTCCACTTCCGGATTCTCCAACTATTCCAAGAGCCTCACCTTTATTTAAGTAAAAGGATACTCCACCTACAGCCTGCACCTCTCCTACATGTGTAAAAAAAGATGTTTTTAAATTATTTATTTCAAGTAATTTTTCCATAATTCCCCCCTTACTTATTTTCTCATCTTTGGATCTAGAGCATCTCTTAAGCCGTCACCAAGGAAATTAAATGCAAGTATTGTTAAACATATTGCCATCGCCGGGAAAAACAATTGTAATGGGTAAAGTTGGTATCCATCTAATGCTTCTGACGCAAGGCTTCCCCATGATGCTTGAGGTGCAGAAATTCCAAGTCCTATAAAACTAAGAAAAGCTTCTGTAAAAATAGCACCCGGTACAGACATTGTCATTGTTACTATTATCGGTCCCATACTATTTGGAATAAGATGTTTTAGTATTATTCTCATGCTAGACGCACCTGAAACCTTTGCAGCAAGGACAAATTCCTGTTCCTTTAGTGCCATAACTTGCGAACGAACTATTCTTGCCATTACCACCCAAAAGGATATTGCCATTGCAATTATAATATTTAACATACCCCCATCGGCTGATGGATGATTTGGTTTAGTAAGTATAACCATCAAGAGAATAACATAAATCATACTAGGTACTGACCAAATTACATCAACAATCCTCATCATTAAATTATCAACAATACCACCTGCATATCCTGCAATACTACCATACAAAATTCCTACAACAAGATTTAATATACTTGCAACATATGCAATGATAAGTGAAATTCTTGCTCCATATAATATTCTTACAAATTGGTCGCGACCAAACTTATCAGTACCGAGCCAATGAGTCGCACTAGGGTTTTGGTTTGCAATTCTAAAATTCTGAGAATAATAATTATACTTTGATAACATTGGGCCAACTATAGCAAGTATAGTTATTAATATAACAAAAACTAATCCTCCCATCGCAAGCTTGTTTTGTTTTAATCTTCTCCAAGCATCCTGTAGATAAGTTTCACTTGGTCTAACTATCTCATTCATTTTTTTCTTGTCATTTGGTATTTTTTCAAATAACTCACTATTTATCTCCATGTTTATGCACCCCCTATTATTCAATTTTTATTCTTGGGTCAATTACTGCGTAAAGTATATCAACAACAAAATTAGAAAGTACTAAGAAGGTAGCATCTAAAGTTACAAAACCTATTATCACGGTGTAATCTCTGTTTGTTATGCTTGTAATGAATTCTCGGCCCATACCTGGGATACCAAACAGCCCTTCAATTACAAAGCTACCAGTTAAAACAGCAGCAAGAAGTGGTCCAATATAAGTTACAATAGGAATTAATGAGTTTCTTAAAGCATGTTTATATATAACTGCATTTTTAGAAAGTCCCTTAGCCCTTGCAACTCTAATATAATCCGTCCTTATAACATCAAGTAAAGCCGACCTTCCAAGTCTTGCAACAAAGGCCATCGAAGATGCTCCAAGAGCAATTGACGGAAGAACATAATCCATAGGAGATTCAAGCCCTATGGCATGAAATATACCCATCCTTATTGCGAATACATAAATCATTAGTGTCGCAATTACAAAACTTGGTACCGTAATTCCAATGGTTGAAATAAACATACATAATTTATCCGGCCATTTTCCTTGATGGAGGGCTGCAACTATTCCTAGATATACACCTAATACCATAGCAAACCCTACAGAAACCACACCTAATCTAGCAGAAACCGGAAGAGAATATCCTATAATTTCATTAACTGTTCTTCCTTCATATGTCATTGAAGGACCTAGGTCCCCATGCGAAAGATTTTTTAGATACATAGTGTATTGTTTAAATACAGGTTTGTCCAAACCAAATTTCTTGTTCAAATTCTCTAAAACCTGTGGATTAAGCTTTTTTTCACCAGAAAATGGTCCGCCAGGCATTAATCGCATTAAGAAAAAAGTTATTGTGATAACGACGAAGATTGTAATCACAGTTGAAAATAGTCTTTTAACACAGAAATTTAACATCTTTTGCCCCCCCATCTTATAATATTGGTACTTTTCTTCCCCCTTATATAAACACTAATCTTGTTTTTTGAATTATAGCTTATTATCTTACCTTTATTAATTTTAAGAATACAAGATTATCTCGTTGTTGAAAGATTCGAATTACTTATACTATTGAAGTTGCTCCGGATAAATATTTCATTTTAAAATATTTTCATGTAACTATTCCGTTATCAAATCATTTGATTTATCCGATTTTTTTTAACATGTCCATTTTACAACAATAAAATAATTAAATATATTATTCATATATCTTTTATATTCCTTCATATTTCATAGCCATCTTAACCTTTATAAATGCTGATATGAAAAATATTCACAGTATTATTTTGCACTATCGTAGGTCCTCCCCTTTAATCTTATTTTAAGTATAATAATATTTTTCCAGAAGTCAATGTATTTTTTGTAAGTAAATCCATATATTATCCATATTTTATTTGTGATTCCTTCGTGTTTTTTATATATTTTGTATGTTTTGTAAAATACATTAGTATATATAACAGGTTTCATTATGAAAATAAATTCATAGTAATCTATATTTCTATTTATGAAAAAGGAATTAATAATAGAATTAAACTAATGAAATATATTTTTATATGTTTCATTTATTTTAATAGTTGGCCACCTCTAAATTAGATTCACCTTTTTTCACTTATCTTATAGTAGATCAAATTAGAGAATCTTTTCTCCTGTTCTTTATCAATACACCTTGCATAATTATTGGTATGCTGAACTCACACCATTCATTTTTTTCAATATTCCAACTTTTTATTTGTATGGTAAAAACAAAAAAAAACTATAGAATAGACTTTTCAAGTGTCTATTCTATAGTTTATCTTGCTTTTTATTAAAGATTATTTCAAGTTTTCTATACTTTTAATTACTAAATCATACATTTCTTTATATTTTTCGCCCTTAGCTTTTTCCTCATCAACCACTTCAATTGGAGCTTTAGCTGTGAATCTTTCATTACAAAGCTTTTTCTCTACTCTATCTATTTCTTTTTTTAGTTTTTCTTTTTCTTTATTTAATCTTTCTAATTCTTTTTCTAAGTCTACAAGCTCAAGTAACGGCATATATACCTGCGCGCCCTTAGTTACTACTGTAACTACATTTTCTGGTGCTTCGGCTTTTGTAGCTAGAAACTTAACCTCACTAGCTGATGCAAGTTTTTGAAAATAAACCATCCCTTCCTCAAATGCTTCTTTTGCCTCTGTAGCATATATAAATACTTTAGCTTTTCTTGAAGGTGCTACATTCATATCCGATCTAGCATTTCTTACGTCTTTTATCGCTTCTATGATATAATTCATATTTTCTTCAGCTTTTTCATCTTTAAGAGCATCGTCATACTCTGGCCACTTAGAAATCGTTATAGATTCATACTCATTATCTAAGTGAGTATAAATTTCTTCTGTTATAAATGGCATAACAGGATGAAGTAATTTAAGCCCAGTTTTTAATACATTGTTTAATACATTTAATGCGATGCCTTTAGCCTCTCCATCTTCTGCGTATAATACTGGTTTAACAAGTTCAATATACCAATCACAGAATTCTGTCCACATGAAATCATGAGTCTTTTGAAGTGCTATCCCTATTTCATATTTCTCAATATTTTCTGTAACTTCTTTTATTACAGTGTTCATTCTTGATAATATCCATTTGTCTGCAACAGTGTAATTTTTATTATCTTTATATTTCTCCATTAATTCGCAATTATTGTTCATCATAACAAATCTAGAAGCATTCCAAATTTTATTAGCAAAGTTTCTAGCTGCTTCAACTCTTGACTCATAGAACCTTATATCACTGCCTGGAGAGTTTCCTGTTGCGAGCGAAAACCTTAACGCATCTGAACCATATTGGTCTATTACGTCTAATGGATCAATACCATTTCCCAGAGACTTAGACATTTTTCTTCCTTGATCATCTCTAACCATTCCATGTATTACTACTGTTTCAAATGGCACTTCCCCTAAATTATAAATCCCTGAAAAAATCATTCTTGCTACCCAGAAGAATATAATATCATATCCAGTTACTAAAACACTTGTTGGATAGAACTGTTTTAAATCCTCTGTGTTATTTGGAAAGCCAAGTGTTGAGAAAGGCCACAATGCTGAACTAAACCAAGTATCAAGCACATCTTTATCTTGATTAAGATTTGTACTATTACATTTACTGCAACTTGTTGGCGCATTAACTGTAACTATAATTTCCCCACAATCTTTGCAATACCATACTGGTATTCTATGTCCCCACCATAACTGTCTTGATATACACCAATCTTGAATATTCTCCATCCAATTGAAGTATGTTTTTTCAAATCTTTCAGGAACAAATTTAGTTTTATTTTCCCGTACAGCCTCTATAGCTGGTTTTGCAAGTGATTTCATTTTAACATACCATTGTTTTGATAACATTGGTTCTACAGTGGTTTTACACCTATCATGAGTACCTACATTATGAGCGTGGTCTTTTATCTTAACAAGTAGTCCTGCATTATGTAAATCTTCTACCATGACCTTTCTTGCGTCATATTTATCAAGACCTGAATATTTTCCATAACCCTCGCATATAGCTGCATTTTCATCCAAAACCACTACTTCTGGAAGATTATGTCTTTTTCCTACTTGGTAATCATTAGGATCATGTGCTGGAGTAATTTTAACTGCGCCTGTTCCAAACTCTATATCAACATAATCATCTGCAATTATTGGTATTTCTCTATTTACTAGAGGTAGCATTATTTTTTTTCCTACTAAATGTGTATACCGTGGATCTTTAGGATTTACAGCTACCGCCGTATCTCCAAGCATAGTTTCCGGCCTCGTGGTAGCTATTTCTAAAAACTCATCGCTACCTATTATTGGATATTTAACATGCCAGAAGTGCCCCTCTTGTTCTTCAAACTCTATTTCAGCATCTGAAATTGCCGTCATGCATTTTGGGCACCAATTTGTTATCCTATTGCCTTGGTATATTAGTCCATCCTTATATAATTTAACGAAAACTTCTCTTACTGCATGGTTTAAGTTTTCATCCATGGTAAAGCTTTCCCTAGTAAAATCAACAGAACATCCCATTTTCTTTATTTGTCCTCTTATTTTTTCTCTATATTCATTAGTCCACTCCCAAACTTTTTCAAGGAAGGCTTCTCTTCCCATTTCTTTTTTCTTAAGCCCTTTTTTTAAAAGTTCATTTTCAACCTTTACTTCTGTTGCAATACTAGCATGGTCCTCACCAGGAAGCCACAAGGTATTGTACCCTTGCATTCTTTTAGTTCTTATTAGAATATCTTGAAGAGTATTATCAAGAGCATGCCCTAAATGTAATTTTCCTGTAATGTTTGGTGGGGGCATTACTATTGTAAATGGTTTTTTATCTTTATCAACGGTTGGAGTAAAAAATCCTTTTTCTTCCCACCATGCGTAAAGTCGTTCTTCAAACTCTTTTGGATCATAATTCTTAGCAATATTATTATTTTCTTCCATTATTAACTCCTCCTAAACAATAATTAGTATGTCAATTTATTTTAGCAATAAATTTCAAACAATAAAAAAAGAGCCTTCGTCTATAAAAGGACGAAAAGCTCGCGGTACCACCTTTTTTCCTACAATTTTGCAGGCTCTTTAAAATTTAACGATTAAGAAAACCGTCTTTGCCATCTACTCATAATTACATGAATTGGCAAAGAAGCTCCGAAGCTACCTTCAAGGTTTTTCATATAGAAGATCTTACAGCCTCTGGATCTTCCTCTCTTAATATTATTTTCCCCTACTCCTCTTCATCTACGCTTTTGAATGTTTTATGAAATTATTATCTAGTTGTTCAATTATTATTCACTTGTCTTTCATTTATTGTATACCTCTTAATTTACATATGTCAAGGTATTTCATTTTTGAATTTAAAATGTCACATCTACACGCTCTTTCATATTATATAATTATAGCAACTATATAATATGGAGGTATCTATGAAGCTTAAAAAAATTTCGATTTTTTCCCTGTTTCTTTCTTTCGCCTTGATAACCACCTTATTTTCCGGCTGTAAAAAGAAACCTAGTGATGCTTTAGTAAAAGTAAAATTAAGTGAAGTAGTTCGTTCTATTTTCTATGCCCCTATGTATGCAGCTATTTCTCAAGGCTTCTTTAAAGAAGAGGGTATTGAAATCAACCTTTCAACTGGGCAGGGAGCGGACAAAACTATGCAGCAGGTATTAAGCAAATCTGTAGATATAGGTTTCTGTGGACCTGAGCAAGTTATTTACATCTATAATCAACACCGAGAAGACTATCCTGTTATTTTTGCACAATTAACACAAAAAGATGGATCTTTCTTAGTAGGCAGAAATGCTGAAGCGAATTTCAAATGGGAATCCTTAAAGGGTAAAACTGTAATAGGAGGAAGACCTGGCGGCGTACCTGAAATGGCTTTTGAGTATGTCTTAAAAAATCATGGTATTAAACCAGTTATTGATATAAATCTTGTTACAAACCTCGCTTTCACAGCTACGTCCGGTGCTTTCAAGGGCGGAGCAGGTAATTATGTTACTCTTTTTGAACCTAGTGCTAGTATGATGAAAAAAGATAATTCTGGACATATTGTAGCCTCCATCGGAGCGTCCGCTGGAACCATACCTTATACATGTTTTTTTTCCACAAAATCTTATATAGAAAAAAATCCAGAAATGGTTCAAAAATTCACTAATGCAATATATAAAGGTCAAAAATGGGTAAGTAGTCATTCCGATAAAGAAGTAATGACTTCAATTAAATCTTATTTCCCTGGCGCAGATGAGGCTGTTCTTACTTCATCCATTAAAAACTATAGAGATATAAATGCTTTTGCGCCGAACCCAATATTAAAATCAGATGACTTAACAAAGCTTATGGATATAATACAATCTTATAACGCAGCGTTAATTCCCGAAAGACCATCTTTTAATAAAATCGTCAACAATTCCTTTAGCGACAAAGCCGTAAAAGACTTAAAATAAAAAGTAAAAAAGTATACATTACTATTAATGCATTCACTTCGCTAAGAACTACTAATTTTATTTTTAATTAATTTGCTAAAAAACATAAACTCGCTGTCGCTCAAACATATGTTTTTCGTAACGCATCTTAATTAAACATAAAATAAGAATTTCCAAATGAAAACTCAACCTCAATTATCAACTCTCAACTATAAAAAAGGCTATGTTTAAATTTAATGTTGATAATTAACATTTTCTGAATATTCGGATATAATAAGACTATATAAAGTATTCCGCAGATTTTATTATGGCAAGCTTAACGGTAAGCAATTTATATATAATAAAGGGGGAATAATCCTGAAAAAAATAATGAAATTATTCAGTCTACTATTTTTAATAACTATAGCTTTTACTGGATGTAAAAGTTCAGATGAAAACAATGCACAAAAAGTTGCTCAAGAACTTGGAAGAAATCTCTACACGGTAAATACAGAAAAAGTTGCTGAGTATAAGAAACTTCTTAGGGAAGGTAAAAAAATGGATATAGCAAGTGGAAATCCCACAAATACTGATGGAGTTATACCACATACACAGGAATATATCAAAATTATACAGTCCCTTGATAAAAATTTACTACCTTTAATGACAGCAAAGGGGTATGAAACTATTGCGGGACATTACAATATTGTGGCTACAAAGTTCTGTAATGACAATAATTATACTTTACATGTTACAGACTTTATCTTAGATAAAAATTTGTATGGTGAGAAAGAAGATAAAGCTGGATATTATTATGAAGCTAAATTGAAGTTTATTTCTACTAATGGGAAGGCTGAACGAACTGATACAGCAAAAGGATATATAGGGCTTTTAAACGAAAATGGTAAGTGGAAGGTATTTGTTTACAAATCAGAAGCAGACCCAAAATTGTATATTGAGCTAATGAAAAAAATTAAAAAATAAATGATAATATTAATATATAAATTAAGGGAAGTCCCAAATAAAATTGATATGCTCCCCTTATGGTAGACAGTTAAAATAATAAAACTGTTTACTATAAGGAGGGCTATTTTTTTATGGGAAGAAAATCAACTATATCAGACCAACAAAAAATTAAGGCTGTAACATCATATTTAAATGGAAAAGCTAGTATGTTAAGTTTATGCAACAAACTTCAAGTACATAAGAGTTCTTTTCAAAAATGGGTAATACGATATAAATCAGAAGGTGAAGCTGGGTTAAAACATTCTAGCAAAAATACTTCTTATACTGCCAAAATCAAGATTAACATTGTAAAAGAATATCTTGATGGGCATGGCTCACTGAATGATTTATGCATTAAGTATCATATTTCGTCAAATACAGTTTTATGCAATTGGATAAAGAAGTATAATGGTCATGAAAACATAAAATCTTCTGGAACAGGAGGAAAAATAATCATGACCAAAGGACGCAAAACTTCTTATATTGAACGCATTGAAATCATAAAGTACTGTATTGAAAACAATAACAGTTATAATAAAACTGTTGAAAAATATAAGGTATCTTATCCTCAGATTTATACCTGGATGAAGAAGTATAATCAGTTTGGTATTGAAGGGCTTTTGGACCGACGTGGAAAGCCAAAGGCTGAAGAGTTAATGACAGAAGATGAAAAGCTAAAAGCTCAATACAAGCTTTTAGAAGCACAAAATAGAAGATTACGGATGGAGAATGCTCTTCTAAAAAAAATCCAAGAGATAGAAAGAAGGCGATATTAAGCGAAGCTAGATACGAAGATACTTATCTTGCAATCCAAGAATTATCTAACAAAGATAAATTTCCTATAACTGAGTTGTGCATTATAGGCGGCGTTAGCCATTCTGCATATTATAAATGGCTACACAGAGAAAAAAGTAACCGAGTATTGAAAAACGAAGAATTATTAAAGCTTATTTGTGAGTTATATGAGGAAAAAGACGGTATCTTAGGCTATCGCCAGATGACGATTAAAATCCGTAGAGAATATAATAAAAAAGTTAATTATAAACGAATTTATCGTCTGATGCAGATATTAGGATTAAAATCCGTATGCAGAAAAAAAAGATATAATTATATTAAGTCAACTCCTGAAGTTACTGCAGAAAATATTTTGGATAGAAATTTTAAAGCAGAACAAGTCAATAAAAAATGGCTTACAGATGTAACCGAGTTTAAATATGGGAGAAGTGGACAAAAGGCTTATCTAAGTGCAATATTTGATTTAGGTGATAGAAGTATTGTTTCATATGTCATTGGTCATTCTAATAATAACCAATTGGTTTATCAAACCTTTAATCTTGCTGTTAAAGTATACCCTGATGCTAAACCAATATTTCATAGTGACCGAGGTTTCCAGTATACTTCAAAAATATTTAAAGAAAAACTAAAAAAAGCTGGAATGATACAGAGCATGTCGAGGGTTGGGCATTGTATTGATAATGGTCCAATGGAAGGATTTTGGGGAATCTTAAAAACAGAAATGTATTATCTTCATAAATTTGAAGACTATGAAAGCTTAAAGAAATCGATTGAAGACTATATAGAATATTATAATAATAGACGTTATCAAAAACGTTTAAAGTGCATGACACCAATGGAATATCAGCGATATCTATTAGGTAATGCAGCATAAATAAAGCGCCTACCAAATGATAGACGCCTTACATAAAATCTTTAATTATTTCCACTGTCTACTTGACAGGGGGCAGTTCAAATGGCTTCCCTCTTTAATTGTTATTTTAATATACCCTATTATACCATTTTTCTAAGATATAGAGATATATTTAGTGTAAATATATCTTTACACTCAGTAATATTTTCTTTATAATATAAGTAAAGATATCTTTACTTATTGATTGGAGGGCTACAAATGAGGGTGATAAATCATATTCGTGAAATTCGTCAAGAAAAGATGATAACACAAGTTAAAATGGCAGAAGATTTACAAGTTACGAGGCAAACTATAAATGCAATTGAGAAAAATAAATATAATCCCAGTTTGGAGTTAGCACTAAAATTAATACAGTATTTTGATGTGCCAATTGAGGAATTATTTTATTTAGGAAAATCAAAGGGGGAATAACTATGAAAAATAAAAAATTGCAAATCTTTGGTTGGGTGTTTATCATGTTATGTATGATGATAGGTGGTTTTTGGGGTATGTATATTTTTGGTGAAGACCCTATTGAATATGTTATGCCTATTATAGGTGGGTTAGCATTCGGAAATATCATAACTTTGATTTTATATAAGTGGAATAAAAAAAGAAATGGTAATATTCCAGATGCTGATGAACGAACTCTGCTACTTTTGAAACGTTATCTTATGATTGTACTTTACGTTGTTCTTTTGGGTAGTGGGGCTATTTTACTTATTCTATATTCAATGGGTGTTCATTCTATTGAAACTGGTATGTTGATCGTATATATGATGGTATTATATATATTAATTGGGGTTGGTGCTGTTATAACAAAATGGTTATAAATCAGATAATTAATTCATTCCATAAAAAAAGTTATCCACAAATAAGGTAAGTACGGTTGTTTTGCTAAAATTCAAAGGCCTATTTTAAAATTTAGGCCGGTTCTTCGTTTTCCATAATGTACCATTTATCTTTTTAACCGTAAATGTTATTTGTATATCTTTTGAACCACCTACAGATTTATTTTGCGAATCAAATATATAAACTGAATAAATCATTTTCACATAAACTATAAATCTATAAGTATACAATATAATAAACTATGATTTGAATAACTGAGGTTTTATTGTTATATTAATATGATGAATAATAATCTATATAAGTAATTATAGTATGTGCTATCCCAAAAATCGTTAGTGGTACAATAGCAAATAGATTGTGAAGCCATATTTCTGCTAAAATGAAATAAATTACAGGAAAAACAGCCATTGATATAATCATAATAAAATTAGTACCTATTGTAAAATATGCTATCCAAAATCCATAGTATGATAATAATATTATTAACATAAAAATTGTATATCCACATAATATTGGAGAAACTTTCTTACTGACCCCAAATATCAAAAGTGCAAAAAATATCGTTTGACTGCCATGCTCAATAATATCTAATAAGAGATGTTTATTGGTTACTACCGTCGAACCATTTGGATCCTTCAATATAAAAAAGAGAATATTCGGTAGCATAGGTAATATAAAGACTATTAACCCTTTCCATGAGAATCCTATGTTATTTTGTAAAATCTCCATTACTTTATCCATATTATTCTCCCTTCTCCAAATGTTCTAAGATTTCCTTACTCCAATCAATATATAACTTTGCCTGACGTATGCCTAGATTTAATACATAAAGTATATGCTTATGATTATTATGTATTTCTATGTCTCTATTTAACTGCACATCAAACAAATTAAATAATTCCAACTTTTGTTCTGATTGTTCTTTAAACCGAATAATATGTTTTCGCATTTCCTCCACATTTTTCTCATTTGATAAAAACATTTTTAAAAGGAATTCACTTCTAGAAGTGTCTTTTTCATTATCTGCTTCCATCCATTGCCTTATCTCTTTTTCCCCTTCGGGAGTCACTTTATATCTTATTTTTTCACGTTTTATTTTTCCGTTTGATTCGTTGTTAGAAAACTCAATTAATCCTTCTTCTGTCATCTTTCTAAGTTCTGGATATATTTGCCCAAAACTCTCCTGCCAGAAGAATGACATTCGTATATCTATAATTTTTTTCATTTCATATCCGCTTAGCTCTTCTTCCTGAAGAAGTCCAAGTAATACATACCTTGTTTTTTTCACTTATGTCCTCCCCTTTATTTCACTTGTTAAAATCAATTTTCTAATATTTTGTCTTTTCATAGTTGATCCCCCATTATTATATCTTTAAGATATGTATCTTTTAGTTATATATCTTAAAGATATAATAATACGAAAATTTGAGTATGTCAATTCTAATAAACAAAATAAATTTATTAATGGTGCACTTCTATATGAGAAAATACTTGTTAAAATTAAGATTTAATACAATATAACTACACTTAGATATAGTTATAACAAAACGCTATGATAAAATCATTGCGTTTTATTTGAATGGCACTCATCCTTATTTTCTAAAAATCCTCCTGCAATGCTTACTAGTTCATTCTCAAGATCTTTTTCAATTTGTGAATTATGCAAAAATATTACCTTAATAAAATTACTTCTTTCAAACTCTTCTTCCTCTTCTATTCTTTTTAATTCTGGAAAATCATCCAATGTTCATTTTCTTCTGAAATCTGCAATTAACATATAGGAAATAATTTCACCGTAAAAGTCATCTTTTAGCGTATATGCTTCAAAGTTATTTAATTTTATTGGTTTCATTTTTTCCTCCAAATAATAAATTATAATTCTACACAAAATGTATTATAAATCAGATAATTAATTCATTCCAAAAAAAAGAAGGTATTACCCCTCTCTTATATTCCATATTCTTTTATGTGTCTATATCAATAAATTCCATACTTTTTCATCATAATACATTGTGTGGAATATGATGATTTGAATATTTTTTCTTGGATTATGCTAACAAAAGTATATATTGCGTAAAATGCATTTGAACTAGCCTTAGTGATTCTTAATTTATTTTAATTACAGATGGGTGAAGAAAAATATATGTTTGAGCGTAAGCGAGTTTGTATTTTTTAGCAACTGTAAATAAAATAGATTTTAGAATTACTTCGCGATGTGAAATCACTTAGCAATATATACTTTTCGTTGTAGCATAATTTAAGAAAAAACTTGTAATTAACAATTCATTAGATTTTTAATCTGTTTTTTTATCACTAGCTACTTCTTGGTGCGCAATTTTAACTTCTTCCTCACTCTTAAGGTTTTTAAAAGCAATGGACATCATAAGCTTTATTCTATTAATTTGATTTACTTCACTTGCACCCGGGTCATAATCTATAGCGGTTATATTAGAGCCTGGATACCTCCGCTTTAATTCTTTAATCATTCCTTTACCTGTTACATGATTTGGAAGACAAGCAAAAGGTTGCATACACACTATGTTTCTTGTTCCACTTTCAATAAGCTCAACCATTTCAGCAGTAAGAAACCATCCTTCACCTGCCTGATTACCTAGTGATAAAATAGGTGATGCTCCTTTCGCTAATTCCTGTATAGTTTTAGGTGCGTGAAATCTTTTACTACTTTCTAAAGCTGATTTCATACATTTTCTGAAACCTTCTATATATCGAATCGCTATGTTACTTAGTACTTTATCAGTCCTACTCTTACCCAAATACTTATATTTAAAGTCAGCATCATATGCACAGTATAAGAAAAAGTCCGTTAAATCCGGCATAACTGCCTCCCCACCTTCATTTTCAATAACATCTATAATATTATTGTTAGCTGTAGGATGGAACTTAACTAAAATCTCTCCTACTAGACCTATCTGAGGTTTCGAAATGTTTTTGATTTCTAGATTGTCAAAATCAGCTACTATAGAGGATATATTATTATTAAACTCGCGACTATTACCTTTTGTCACGGCTTCTTTACATATTTTCACCCATTTTTCATAAAGTAAATTAGCTGAGCCTAGTATCTTCTCATAAGGTCTAACCTTGTATAGTACCCTCATAAACAAATCTCCGTACACTAAAGCCATTATCGATTTTTTAACCATTGGATATGTGAATTTTAAACCCGGATTTTTCTCAAGACCAGCAGCATTTAAGGATATTACTGGAATCTTTGGAAACCCCGCTTCCTTCAAGGCTTTCCTAAGGAATCCAATATAATTTGTAGCTCTACATCCTCCACAGGTTTGAGAAATTATAACGGAGGTATTATCTATTTCATATCTACCTGATTTTAAAGCAGCAATTATTTGTCCTACTACAATTATTGTTGGATAACAAGCGTCATTATTTACATATTTTAAGCCTTCATCTACAGCTTTAGTATCTACCGAAGGTAAAATTTCTAAATTGTATCCTGATGAATTAAAAGCTTCCTGTACAAATTGAAAATGCACCGGAGACATTTGTGGGCATAAAATCGTGTGATTTTTTCTCATTTCCTTGGTGAAAATAATTCTACTGTTGATTTCCTCAGTTTTACTCGGCAAAGTTCCGTTCTTGTCTCTTTCATCGAGGGCGGCTTTTAAGGATCTAATTCTAATTCTAGCAGCTCCCAAGTTATTTCCCTCATCAATTTTTAAGCTTGTATATATCTTGCCGCTATTTTCTAAAATTTCTCCAACTTGGTCCGTGGTAACTGCATCAAGTCCACACCCAAAAGAATTTAGCTGAATAAGCTCAATATTGGGCTCTTTTGCTACAAAACTCGCCGCTGCGTATAACCTAGAATGATATACCCATTGATCTACTATTTTTAAAGGTCTTTCAACAACACCTAGATGAGCTACAGAATCCTCTGTAAGCACGGGCATATCAAATCCCGTAATTAAACTTGGGATTCCATGATTAATTTCTGGGTCTATATGATAAGGTCTCCCTGCCAAAACAATACCCCTTTTTCCGGTCCTCCTAATATATTGTACGACTTCCGCACCTTTACTTTGAATATCCAATTTTACCTTTTCAGTTTCGATCCATGCCTTTTTAACCGCCATAGCAACTTCTCTTTTATCAATTCCAAAACTCGCTAGCTCACCCGCTAATCTATCAATTATTTTTTTCTTATTATCTAAAGAAATAAAAGGATTCAGGAACTTAATATCTCGTTCCTTCAAAATATCCATATTATTTTTTATTACCTCAGGATATGAAGTTACTATAGGACAGTTATAATGATTATCCGCGCCTGATTGCTCCTTTTTTTCATATGGAATACAAGGATAGAATATAGTGTCTACCCCCTTATTTATAAGACTCATTATATGCCCATGTGCTATTTTAGCCGGATAGCAAGCAGATTCTGAGGGAATAGTTGCAATTCCCATTTCATATACCTGTTTAGAAGATCTTTGGGATACTTCTACCCTGAATCCTAAATTGGTAAAGAAGGTAAACCAAAATGGATAATTTTCATATATGTTAAGTACTCTTGGAATGCCTATTACACCCCTAAATGCCTCTTCCTTCTTTAATGGAGTATAATCAAATATTCTTTTATACTTATAGTCATAGAGATTAGGAACCTCTTCTTTTTTACTGCTTTTTCCTAATGCTTTTTCACAGCGATTACCAGTTATAAATTCCCTTTCATTATCAAATTTATTAATTGTAAGAACGCATTGATTTGCGCATTGCTTGCATCTACCCATTGAAGTTTCTACATTAAAACTATCCAATTGTTCGAGTGATAACAATGTAGAAATTTTGCCTTTTACTGCTCTTTCCTTTGCAATAAGTGCGGCACCAAATGCACCCATTAGTCCTGCAATATCTGGCCTAACCGCCTCTCGTCCTGAAATAATTTCAAAAGCCCTAAGTACTGAATTGTTATAAAATGTTCCGCCTTGAACTATTATTTTCTTACCCATGTCCTTTGGGTCTCTTATCTTAATAACTTTAAGCAGTGCATTTTTTATTACCGAATAAGAAAGTCCTGATGATATATCCCCTATAGAGGCGCCTTCCTTCTGAGCCTGTTTAACCCTTGAATTCATAAACACAGTACATCTTGAACCTAAGTCCACTGGGCTTTTAGCAGACAAGGCTACATTTGCAAAATCTGATATTTGCATATCTAAAGAATTAGCAAAAGTTTCTATAAAAGAACCACAACCAGAAGAACATGCTTCATTTAGCATTATACTATCGATTACCCCATCTTTTATTTTTAAACACTTCATGTCTTGCCCGCCAATGTCTAATATAAAGTCTACTCCTGGCAAAAAGAATTTTGCTGCCTTGTAATGAGCTATAGTTTCAATTTCTCCAATGTCCACTTTTAATGCAGCCATTATTAGCCTTTCACCATAACCTGTTACCGCTGAATTTTTGATGATTACTTCACTCGGTAAAATAGTGTATATATGTTTTAATATTTTACTAACTACAGTCAATGGATTGCCTTCATTACTTCCATAGTAAGAGTATAAAATTGCGCCTTCCTCATCTATAAGTGTAACTTTGGTAGTTGTAGATCCAGCATCTATTCCCAAAAAACAATTCCCCGTGTAATCCGCTAATTCTTTTCTTGCTGCCTTATATTTGCTCTGTCTTTTGTTAAATACTTGTAGCTCCGCATCATCTATAAATAAAGGCCTAAGTCTTCGAACATCGAGGCTCGATACTTCCTTTAACTTTGGAAGCTGCCTCTTTAGTTCTTCAAAAGAAATAATGCCCTCATTCTTTGATGACATAGCAGCCCCTAGCGCAACAAATAACTGAGAATCCTTAGGAAAAATAACTTGATCCTCTGAGAGCTTTAATGTCTCAATAAACCTTTGTCGTAGTTCAGACAAGAAATATAATGGCCCACCTAAAAATGCAACATTTCCCGTAATCGGTCTACCGCAAGCAAGTCCACTAATAGTTTGATTAACTACTGATTGAAAAACTGACACAGCAATATCTTCTTTCGCAGCACCTTCATTTAATAAGGGTTGAATATCAGTTTTAGCAAAAACTCCGCATCTAGCTGCAATTGGGTATATAGTTTTATACTTCTTCGCAAGTTCATTAAGTCCCGCTGCATCCGTTTGAAGCAGTGATGCCATCTGATCAATAAATGCGCCAGTACCACCAGCGCAAGTACCATTCATTCTTTGGTCTATTCCTCCATCAAAATATATAATCTTTGCATCTTCTCCACCTAGTTCAATAGCCACATTAGTTCTTGGGATAATATTTTCTATAGCATAAGTACTGGCAACTACTTCTTGAATAAATGTGATATTGAGCCATTTAGATAAGGCTAGTCCACCAGACCCCGTTACCACTATAGTTATATCGCATTCACTGAATGCATTATAAGCCTCATATAAAAGCTCGGCTATTGTACTTTTTATATCAGAAAAATGCCTTTGATACTTACTATATATTATTTTTTCTTGATTATTTAACACTACTATTTTAACAGTGGTAGATCCTACATCTAATCCAACATGTAATATTTTTTTCATAATTATCTTCTCTTTCCCCGCAAGTCTGGATTTATTTGTGTTTTTTGACCCTAATATTTTATTATATATGTTAATGCAGTTGGATTCAATCTCCATTTTTTTAAAATAACCTAATATTTCAGTAAATAGCCTATTTATTATATATCTTTATTCTTCAAAAACCGAATTTATTCCCTCTGCTACAGATACTTATAATATTTTTTCTATTAATTTCATGTTATTGATAAAATTTGTAATTATTAATTGTATTTGTATAAAATTAAAACATAAGTATATAAAATTATAACTCAATAACCATAATATTTTCAACCTATTTTTTCTTTATTATAGTATGTACATCCCTATCTATTTATTATGGTATTTATATTCCTATTTATATAAGTGGGTGGCTTTCCTCCTGAAATATTGTTAATCATCATCTGCGATGCTGCAATATTAACGACTTCAGAAGGCGTTTTATATTTCTACTTAACTCTTATTTTTATTATAGATGTATATTCCTACTTAAGTAAGTGGGTGACCCTTCTGAAATGTCGTTAACAATACATTATCTACCCTCATATACTAAACTATAACTCTCAAGGGGATGACAAAGTGATTAAAGTAGAAATTAATAATATATGCATGAATTATCACTCTTTAACTGCAGAAACTCCTGCTTTAAAGCATATCTCATTTAGTGTAGAAGAAGGTCACTTTTTAAGTATTGTAGGCCCTTCTGGCTGTGGTAAATCTACGCTGTTAAATATAATAGCAGGCTTAATTACTCCGTCATATGGCGAAATAGTAATTAAAAGTCACGATAATAGCTCAAGCCTTTCAAAAATTGGATATATGTTTCAAAAGGATCAATTATTCGACTGGTTAACCATATGGGACAATGTACTTTTGGGTCTCAAAATTAACCACCGTATTACAGATGACAATAAGGAAATGGTAAAAAATATTTTAATAAGCTATAACCTCTGGGAATTTAGAAATCATCATCCTAGAGAATTATCCGGAGGCATGCGCCAAAGAGTTGCTTTAATTCGCACCCTAGCTTTAAGCCCCGAAGTCCTTCTTTTAGATGAGCCTTTCTCAGCTTTAGACTACCAAACTAGATTAAACATTAGTGATGAAGTTTATGAAATTATAAAAAAAGAAAAAAAGACTACTATAATGGTAACTCATGATATTTCTGAAGCTATCGCTATGTCAGATGAAATTATTATCCTTTCAAATCGACCTGCTGTAATCGTTAAAGAGATGAATATTGAATTTGGAGAAGATTTCCCTTGTCCTCTCAAGCGTCGAGAAGCTCCAAATTTCAGAGTTTACTTCAATGAAATTTGGAAGGAGTTGAATAGCAATGCTGATTCAAAGTGATGAGCAAAAGAATTATATCAAAAATGTAAAAAGAGAGAAATACACTATTATTTTCACAAGGATAATAATACTAATTGTTTTTTTTAGCCTTTGGGAAATAGCTGGCAGACTTAAATGGATTGATTCCTTTTTAACAAGCACACCGTCAAAAATGTATAATTCCTTTATACAAATATATAATGAAGGTACACTGCTAACTCATATATCAGTAACATGTTTTGAAACAATAACAGGTTTTTTACTTGGAACCATATTAGGGGCCTTAATTGCAGTCTTATTGTGGTGGTCCGATTTTGTTTCAAAAGTTTTGGATCCATACTTAATAGTATTAAATGCCTTGCCTAAAGTAGCTCTTGCACCTATTATTATATTTTGGGTAGGCAACGGGGTAAAGGCAATAATAGTAATCGCGCTTTTAATATCAATAGTTGTAACCATAATTAGCATACTAAGCGGTTTTAGAGAAGTGGATGAAGATAAAATTAAACTTTTAAAAACCTTCGGAGCTTCTAAATACCAAATATTAATTAATCTAATTATTCCTTCATCTATTGGAGCTTTTATTTCTGCACTTAAGATCAATGTAGGCCTCTCATGGGTGGGCGTAATTATGGGTGAGTTCTTAGTGGCTAAAGAAGGTTTAGGATTTTTAATAATCTATGGTGGTCAAGTTTCCCAACTAGATATGGTAATGATGAGCATAGTAATACTTTCTATCTTAGCTTATCTTATGTATGAAATGGTTGCACTTTTCGAAAAAAAAGTGGTTAATAAAAACAAATAAAATTCCACTTAAATGAATACATTTTAAAACCCTTGGACAGTATTTAGAATAACAAATTTATAATTCTTCGGAGAATTACAAGGAGGATAATAATGGAATACTTTCAAAAAGCTAACGAAATATACAATACTAAAGATTATAATAGAGCAATAATTCTCTATAAAAAATCCGCAGAAATGAAAGATAATGAGGCTGGTTCACTTTATAATACCGCAGTATGTTTTATTCACTTAAAAAAATACGAAAAGGCAATACCTTTATTGCATGCTGCTATAAGCCTGCGCCGTGAAAGCAAATATTTTTTCAACTTAGCTTACTGCTATGCTATGTGTGTTAACAAGCAAAAAGCATTATATTATTTCAATACAGCTTGGTCATTAAATAATGAAGATACAGATTGCGAAAAAGCCATTAATTTATTATTAAAAAGCTATAGAATAGCTCCCTAAAACTTAGGTAGCTATTCTATTACCATTCTCCAGCTATATTCTCTCCTTTATGGTCTATATCAAATCTTTTACTATCATAATAATCCCCACCAATTAAAAATGTTGGATCTACATTAATCCAGGTGTTTTCTTCCTCTATATATACTTGATTCCAAGCATGGCTAACCCAATTACTTCCGTTGAATCCTTGGCCTGTTATAATTCTCACCTTTATATTATTAGCTCTGCACATAGCTACATATAGACATGCATAATCAAAACATATACCACTTTTAGAGTTAAAAGTTGGGATGGCACCAGATTTCGCTTCTAAATCGTTATTTAATACTCTATTTGCTTTTTCATCGCTATAAGCTACTTCACTACCTACCCATTTATAAATAACCCTTGCTTTCTCCCTTGTACCACTTTTACCTTCAGCCAGGGTAATTGCAAACTTATTAATTTCATCATTAGACTTAACCCCTTGATCCAGAGTAATACCATTATAATAAATTATACCTTTTGGCTTGTTTTGTAAATTAGGTTCTAAAGTAGAAGCCTCTTTTACTACAATTTTAAAAGAGTTATCTACAACATTCGGAAGCTTTTTTGCAAGCTTTGAATTAGTCAATGGAATAACTACCTCTTTGGATATATAATTATATATTTGTGATTCTTCCAAATACTTATTATATGTATCAGTTATATTAAGAAGTGATAGAAAATTAAATATGAAAGTAATAACAATTACATAACATATTGCTTTAGGCAACTGAAATACTGCACCTATAATTCTATTAAATAAAACACTTTTTTGCCTTACTTTGCGCTCTATGCTATCAAATAAAGGATAAAAAGTAATGTGAGAAATAATACTAATTACAAAATTTATAACACTATAAATTATTAATATCACTATTGGCATTATTAATATATAAATCACTAATGGTTTGCTATTAATAAACCCTATAACATTCATTGGTATACTTTTATATATTTTCTCATACATACCTTCATTGTGCTGAATAAGCACTTTTTTCGTATAATAAATACCTAGACATAAAGAAAGCAAAAAAGATATACTTTGAAAAACTCCCTCAATGCCACCTTTTAAATGCTCCGATGAGAATTTATATATAAACCCTTTAATTATTGGGTATATAAACAATAACAGTAAAATTAAGCTTACGGGCTCTTTAAACACTCCTATCACCGCTTTCATTAACAATATCTTCTGTGCCATTAATTAAATCTTTTAATACTTTTTTAATTTGATCCCACTGGAATCCTCTTCTTAAAAGATAGTCTCCTAGCTTTTTATATAGCTTTATTTTGTGCGATTCTGACTTGATTAATATGCTGTATCTTTTACTAGCTAACTCGTATAATTTATCATAATCTTCTTGATAAGTATCTTCGGAGGGCGCATTATCGCATGATTCCTCTCCTTTGTCATTTTCAGTTATCTTAGCCAAAACCTCTTTAATTATTTCGTAATCATATCCACTGCGAGCTAAATAGTCTGATGTTTTTTTATAAAGTTTTTTTGTATCCTTCTCACTCTTAGATATTGTAACGATTTTTTTTTCGCCTAATTTCAAAGCTGTTTCGAGCTGTTGCTCATTAGTTATCTTATTAAGTTCTTCTTTAATTAATTCTTTTGGAAGAGATTTTTTTAATAAATCAAACTTTATTTTATTTTTACCACTAGACCTGATTTTTTCTTTTATAAATAATTCAACAAACCGCTTATCATCAATAAAATCATACCGCTTTAAAAACTCCAGTACTCTATCTATAGTTTTAGTATCAAATTCCTTTATCGTTAATTTATCAACTACTTGTTTAGCCGATTTATTGCTTCTCTCCAAAAAGTGAAGTGCGCAGGTTTTCCCCTTAATATAATTATCTTCACTAGCTATATCTTCTAAATTCTGTTTGTCCATAACTCTGCCTTTTGTAATATTATGGATATATATAAGTTCTGCATCACAAGCAAATGCATATTCGCCATCCATATAGATGTTAACTCTCCGCTTATTTTTTTTTTGTATTTCAATTTTTGTTATAATACTACTCAATTTTACACTCTCTTTTCTGGTAAAAATATGTGAATTGTTGGCTCCTGCAATACTTTTCTTGAAATATTATATAGGTCTTCACTTTTAATATTCTCCATGTTATCCATATCATCAGTAAACTGATATATATCTTCATCGTCCATAGCTTGATGTATTACATAACTTCCAAGGTCTGTTGAGTCCTCTAAGGTTGAAGCTATAGCAGTTTTCATTATTTTTTTCATCAAGGCTATCGTATTATCGTCAAAAACTATTTTTTTACTTTCAATATCTTTAATAGCAGTATCTATTACATCGATTGCTTCCTCTACATTTTCTTCTGACACCGATGTATAAATATATAATATTTTAACGTTATTTGAAGTATCTAAATGAGTGTAAACATCATATGACAATCCTCTTTCTTCTCGAAGTTCTCTAAATAATATAGAATTAGAACTTTCTCCAAATTTATAGTTTAATATTCTAAGTGCTAATTCCTCATCTTTAGATAGTCCATTAAAGGTATATAAATACAGTATAGTGCATTGCTCAATTTCTTTTTTATATGAGATTTTTTTTATAGACTTATGATGTTCAAAAGTTATTTTTTTCTTTTCAAATTTCCTCTTTGTCCAATCACCAAAATATTTGTTAACCATGTTTATTATATCCTCATGTTCAAACGACGATACAATAGATATGAATGAATTATTAGGCAAGTAATATTTGTTATAAAAATCAACAAGTTGCTTTCTTGTAACTTTTTTTATAATATTTTCGCTACCAATAGTATCTTCTCTAAGTGGACTATATTTAAAAGCAATTTCATTAATTCTCTTAAAGCTTAAATCTTCAATGTCATCATTAATCGTTCTAATTTCAGCGAGTATTACACCCCTTTCCTTTTCAATTTCATCAATTGGAAAGGTTGAATTTAATAGCATATCTCCGAGAAGTGTTAACGAGTTCTCTAATTCTTCATTTAAAATTGTAGCAGTATATACTGTACAATTAAAATCCGTGTATGCATTATATTCCCCACCTAAATTTTCTAGATTGCTGTTTAGTTCTTCGTTAGTTCTACCCTCAGTTCCTTTAAAAAGCATGTGTTCTATAAAATGTGCTATTCCCTTTTCATTTTTTTCTTCAAAAAGAGAACCTATGTTTACTCCAACATGAACTGCTGAAATTTGACTATCCTTTTTAATAGTAATAAGTTTAATACCATTACTTAATTGTGTTTGTTTTGTATTAAAAATTTCTTTACTCATCATATTCTCCTTTAACCAAAAACTATGTTATTAAATCATCACCTGCGAAGCTGTAATACTAACTTCAAAAAACAAATTCATATATATTTTAACTATATCATACTTTTAACTATTTTAGACCATAATTTCAACGTATTTAAAACTAGAATTAATCCCCTACAACCTCAGAAAATCTGAAAGCCCTATTGACTAATTGCGAAATATGGAGTAAAATAAAGATTCGAGTCAAATACTCATAGACAGTTCGTAACCATCCTGTCTTAAAATAAAACTACGGAGGCACAAAAATGAATATTAAATTAAATGAAGGAACTATGTCTGTAAAAATAAGAAAGATCGTTTTTGCAGCAATGGTGGCTGCTATTTATGTAGCCTTAACTCTAAGCTTATCGTTTTTCAGCTTTGGAGTTATTCAATATCGTATCGCTGAAGGACTTACTATTTTACCTTATTTTGCATCCTTTTCTATTCCTGGGCTGCTAATTGGTTGTATAGTTTCTAATATTATAAGTCCACTAGGTATTATGGATATGGTTTTCGGTTCCCTTGCAACGCTTATAGCTGCGATTTCAACTTACTATATTGGTAAAAGCAAACTTAAATTCAAAAGAATACTTGCTCCATTACCGGCTGTAGTAGTTAATGCCATTATTATAGGCATACTGTTAAAGCTTTTATATGTTAATGACATGCCCCTTATAGTTTGTATGCTGCAAGTTGCATGGGGAGAATTAGTCTGCTGTTATGGAATTGGATTGCCTCTTATTTATGTTATTGAGAAGAACTCAATTTTGAGGAATTTTTTTAAATAATTATAAAAAAGCAATTTGAATTTGCTTTTTTGATTTAATATTTATTATTTTGTATATATTTTTGTAATAATAAGATGTATTTGATACTTTATGAGAAGAAAGAGGAATTTTAATGAACAAAATTGACAAACTTAAATTTGATGAACTAGGACTAAGCGAATCCGTACTCCACGCTATACAAGATCTAAAATTTGAATATCCATCTGATATTCAAGCAAAAGCTATTCCAGTTGTACTAGATGGCTTTGATATTATAGGTCAAGCTCAAACAGGAACTGGTAAAACATTAGCCTTTGGTGCACCTATTTTAAGCCTAATGGAAAGACCAAATGGAAAAGTTCAAGCAATAATAATGTCTCCAACAAGAGAACTTGCTGTCCAAGTTGCTGAAGAACTTTCACGTATTGCAAGACATGAAAGAATTAAAATATTACCAATCTATGGTGGCCAATCTATTGATAGACAAATATCCGCTTTAAAAAGAGGAGTAGATATTGTAGTTGGAACTCCAGGAAGATTATTAGATCATATTAGAAAAGGCACTTTAAAACTCGCTAATGCTAAGTTTCTTGTTTTAGATGAAGCTGACGAAATGTTAAACATGGGCTTTATTGAAGATATTGAAAGCATTATAAGTAATTTAAGTGAAGATAGACAGACTTTACTTTTCTCAGCTACTATGCCAAGAGCTATTAAAATATTGTCAAAAAAATATATGCATCCTGAAACAAAGCTTATTGCAATAGAAAAGAAATCTTTGACTGTTTCTAAGATTGAACAATATTATTATGAAGTAAACCCAAAAAATAAATTTGAATCATTATGTAGAATTCTTGACGTTGATGCTCCTAAGACTTGTATACTATTCTGTAAAACTAAGAAGGGTGTAGATGAATTAGTTGATGCATTACAACCTAGAGGTTATACAGTAGAAGGTATGCACGGAGACATGAAACAAAGTCAAAGAATGAATACTCTTAAAAAATTCAAAGATGGTAATCTGAATTTCTTAATTGCAACAGATGTAGCTGCAAGAGGAATCGACGTTGAAAATGTTACTCATGTAATAAACTATGATTTACCACAAGATAGCGAATCATATATACATAGAATTGGTAGAACAGGTAGAGCTGGTAAAGAAGGCACAGCTTATAGTCTTATTACAAGACGAGAAGCATCTGCTATAAGACAAATTGAACGTGATACTAAAAGTATCATCGCTAAAAAAACTGTACCTACTATAACAGATATATTCGCTGCAAAATCAGAAACTATTTTAGATTCTATAAAATTAGTTCTAAAAGAAAATTTATATGAAAACTTTCTTCCACTAGGACAAAATCTTATAAAAGAATTTGGTGATGAAGATGTAGCTGCTTCCCTAATCAAAATTATTTTTGATAAAGAAGTTAACTATAACTATGCAGATGATGCTACAACTACAACTACAGATAATGTTAGACTATTCTTATCTATAGGAAGAATGGATGAAGTTATGACTAAAGATATTATATCTTTCCTATGCGAGACTGCTAACATTAATAAAAATGAACTTGGCCGCATTGATATTTTAGATAAATTTTCTTTCTTAGATGTTCCTGCGAACTTAGTAGATTCTATTCTAAACAATAGTTCAGGTAAGAAATTAAATAGTAGAAAAGTAAATATTGAAGTAGCTAAATCTAGAAGATAGATTTGTTAAATCAAAAGAGCACTTATTAATAAGTGCTCTTTTTTCGCGTATATTTACTTTTAACGGCATTTCAGAAGGAAAGTCTCCCACTTCTATAAATTGGAGTATAAATCACCTTCTGAAGTCATTAATATTTCAGCTCCGCAGGCGATGATTTGATTATTTTATCGTCTCTTTTAACATACAATATAAATGGGGTGATAATAATGAATAAATTTAAAAAACTTATTTACACATTGATTTTTATCTTGTTAATTGAGATTTCGCTAATATATGTAATTTGTAAATAAGTACACTTATTATTTTTCTCTTATAATATAGTTGCTTTGTATATTTCTTCAAAAGCACATAGTTTTTGCACAATCCCACTGCTCTTTATATGTCTGGGTGCTAAAATTGTATACATTGTTGTGCTGTAATCTGGATTTTCATCTTCCTCATCAATTGAAAAATCTATATTTTTAACTTTTATGCCCATACCATCAAAGTACTGTTCTAATTTTTCCACCATGTTTTTCTTGTTAACGTATTGAATTTCTATTTTAAGAATATTAATGTTTTTAAATAACTTAGCTTCAAAAGTCTTAAGAAATACTAATACTATAAAAACAAATATAGTTGATAATATACTTAAAGTATAATAACCTTGACCAACTGCAAGTCCAATACATGCCACAGTCCATAAACTTGCTGCAGTAGTAAGTCCTTTTACTGATCCCTTCTCATGTATAATAGTCCCTGCCCCTAAGAATCCTACTCCCGATATAACTTGCGCCCCAAGTCTTCCAATATCTGCTTTCATGACATTTTGGAGTTCTGGGTGCCGCAGTATCATATTAGTTGTTTCTTGAATTGAATATAATTGTATCATTGAGGTAACTGCCGCGCCTAGACATACTAATATATGAGTTCTAAAACCAGCTGGTCTATTCTTATATTCTCTCTCATATCCAATTAAGCCACCAACTAAAACTGCAAGCGCGAGCCTTATTGCTACTTCATATACTAACATATATATACCTCCAACAAATAGGTTGCTTTAATTTAAATACTTTAATTCAATACCAATTGACATTAACCATGTTCTAACAAATTCTTCTATGCATTTATCTTCATATTCATACCATCCATCTGTTGCATTTGGTTTATCCATTAGAATATGTTTAAAACTTTTTATAGGTTCTTCACTTATTAGTGCCCTTTTTAATTCTAGCTTTAAATCTGAATTACTAATTATACTATTAACATATTTTTTCATTGCACTTATATAAAAGTCTTCATCTATTAGAGGAGTGCTTAAATATCTATTAACCTCATCTTCGCTAATAAGTATAGCGGTGATGACAAATTCTTTTAACCACTTATCAAATGTATCTTCTTTTAAAGTCCCATTTTCTAATGCTACACTTACTTCTGTAGGAATATATATAACCTCACCAGTAGCTGTGTCTAGAAAGCTTTTCCCTAAATTGTCATCAACATGCGAAATTGTTTCTATAAGTGCTTCCATATTAATTTCTACTAAATTCAAAATTTCACCTCCTCCAGTTACTACAATAATTTTTAATATCTAAAAAAATTATAAATTTATAGTAAAAACCCAATAAACCTTACCGATTTATTGGGTTATTGGTCTACTATTTATTCCTCAAAAGATGAATCATATTCTTCTAAAACTCTTTCAAATTCTTCTTCATCTTCTACTGCAATATATTGCTCTTTACCATCAACCACTTCTATTTTATAGACAAAAGCATCATCTTCTTCTCCTATAGGAGCTAATAAAGCATATTTATTTTCATCTAACTCAATAATTTCGATTAATTCAAAATCAACCTTTGCTCCATCTTCATCTAACATTGTTATAATTTTATTTTCTTCCATGTCTATTCTCCTTTCAACCTTAATAACCACATTATACCGTTAATCTAGCTATACTGTCTATATAAAAATATAGATTAAATAACATTTCAAAAGGAAATTATCCTACATTATCCCTTAAACATATGAAACATCAGTTTATTTACTATATCCGGAAATTCCTCTTATAGAAACTTCTCCTGAAACAATATATTCTACTATCCCTTTGTAATTTTCAATTACTAATTCTCCTTGATCACTTATATCTATTGCCTTAGCTGTTGTTACTTTTCCTCTATTAATCAATTGGATTTCTTTACCTATAAGCATGGAATTTTTTCTGCAAATCTGTATAGTTTCTTCTATATTTCCATTTTGGACAAAATCACTATATAGCTCCTCAAAAATGTTTAATATGTTGGCAAGCAAAAGCTTCCTCTCCATGTATTTACCACTCGCAAGCTTTATAGACGTAGCCACATCTTTTAGATCAATTGGTATATCTTCTTTTTCCAAATTTACATTTATACCAATTCCCATAACTAGATAATTAATATGATCTACTTCACCACTCATTTCTGTTAATATACCACATACTTTTTTACCATCAAATACTATATCGTTAGGCCACTTAATACTAGTTTTAATTCCCATTTTCATAATAGCTTTTTGAACTGCTGCTGCCCCAAGTAGGGTTATTTGTGATATATTTTCTGTGTTAATATTTGGTCTAAGTATTATGGACATCCATATGCCCTTGTGCTTTGGAGATACCCAATTTCGTCCGAGCCTTCCACGTCCTAATGTTTGTTCTTCACTTATTATAACTGTGCCGTGATCTTGCTTTGTCTCCGCAAGCTCTTTAGCTTTAGAGTTAGTTGACCCTATAGAATCATAATGAATAATATTTCTACCTATGTATTTTGTACTTAAAAAATTTTTAATTTCCTCAAATGTAAGTATATCCGGTGAGGAAATTATTCTATAACCCTTTCTTGAAATTGCTTCAACTTCGTAGCCATCCTCTTTAATTATATTTATATGTTTCCAAATAGCTGCACGGCTAACGCCTAAATCTTCACTAATTTTTTGACCAGACACAAAATTATTTCCACTGTCCTTAAGTAGCCTAATGATTTTTTCCTTCATAACATCCACACCCTTTTTTGTTTTACCAAATTCTGAGGAAAGTCGTTTTATAGTCTTCTGTATTCCTCTTGCCTATACCTATATTTTCCTTTCAGTACAAGGTCAATGTCTCCCACTAACTGATTCTTATCTTGTGGCAATGTTCCAGAAAGTGCCATATAATTTGAAGCATGATTGCTTCTGAAAACACAGTTAGCAACTTCTACATTTTTAAGGAACTCTCTCATCTCATACATTATTTGTTCTGGCGTTAATATATGAAAAGTCCCGTTCTGTACATCCTCATATATAGGGGTTCCCCTCTCTAACATTAAAGTTAAAAATCCTACATAATCTGGGTTTATAGCGCTTATAAGTTTAGCCGATTCTATTGCATGTTCACTTATTTTTTCTGTGCCACCTATTCCTGAAATCAAGGTAGTGGATAACTTTATCCCACTTTCTTTAACCTTGCAGCCTGCAATAATCATTTCCTCAGCAGTTACGCCCTTATTTATACTTTTTAATATTTCATTACTTCCAGATTCAACACCTAGATACACAATCCCAACGCCAAGATCCTTAAGCTGCCTAAGATCCGCTAAAGATTTTCTCAAAATATCACTAGGAGCAGCATAAATCCCTACTCTTTCACACTGAGGGAACAATTCTCTTATTTTTAATAAAATCAATTTCAATTTATTAGTTTCAATAACTAAAGCATCTCCATCTGCTAGAAATATCTTTTTAACTACCCTATATGTTGATTTAGCATGCTGTAAATCAACCATAATATCTTTTAAATCACGTATTCTAAACTTCTTATCTTTGTACATATTGCAAAAGCTGCACGCATTATGTGAACATCCGATTGTAACTTGCAGTATAAGACTGTAGGCCTCACTTGGTGGTCTGTATACTGTTCCTTCATACCTCACTGTAATCATCTCCAAACTTCGTAAATTCAATGAATTTTATTTGTTGCATACTTTATTAGTATATCATAGGTTTTTCCATAAAAATAAATCCTTTTTATACTATACTCGTTAAACTCACAAAGTAATTTAGTGCTTAATCTATGTAAATTATTTTGAGCGCGATAAATACTCTTCACAAGTGCGAATAAAAGATTTAATATTTTCTTTCTCCTCTTTAACTTTATCCTCACTGATTTCCCCTCTACCAAGTCTATCACACTGTGATAATAAGGCAATTTCTTTAAAAGATATTTCTTGCGACATGTTTTTCATATCCCCAAAAGGTAATTTTTTGTTTACAAAAAGAGTTTGCATATGCCATCTAACTAAAGCTGAAACTTGATTAATTAATTCGACCTCATCTGTAAGCGCTTCAAGAAATTTTATGCTAAGATCTTCACCAACCTTGTCATGGTCATAAGACGTTATTTTTCCTTTCCTGATTTTTGTAGTAGGTGCTTTCCCTAAATCATGTAATAATGCCCCCCACATAAACGCTCTAGGACATTCACTTTTCTCCTTTACTTTTGCTGCATTATCCACAACTAACATTGTGTGAATCCATACATTTCCTTCTGGGTGATACTGTGGAGATTGGGGAATATCTACTAAACGACTTAACAATGTATATGGATATTCATTAAAGATGATCTTATTATTTATTATTTTATCGAAATATATAGACGGCTTATCATCTTCCATTAAATGCCTCTCAAATTCTTCAAACATTTTTATCATATATTAAGTCCTTTCTATCTATTATTGATATTTTTTTATTTACATCACATTTTGTTATTATAACAAAAAGAGCAAGCTAACCTTTATTTAAACTATATACTATCATAGCTTAGATAACAAACACCTGCTCTTTTTATTAATGTATCTTTTATTATTTATTTTTTTTCATGTACCTAATATCCATTTTTTTTGGTTTCAAAAACACTTTCGTTATATGCGCTTTCTTCAACGGTTTGAATAATTTGATTTTTAGAATGTCCATTTTGTGTTTTTGTATCTTTCTTAATATAATCACGTAAATTTTCCTTCTTAGCTTCTTCACGACTCTTCATATATACTCCTCCTAATTACTTATTATTACTACATACTTCTAAATATGTTGCCTCTGCCACCGCAGTATTACTGCTCGCTAAACTTCTGTAATACTTTTTTAAACTCTTGGCCCTGTCCTATGGACAAGTATTCTGTTTCTCCATTAACTACAACTGACTTGTAAGCATATGCCTCATCCGAATCTTTAGGACCAACTATCACATATTCATTTCCATCCATTTTAATAGCATCGATCAGTTCTAAGTCGACTTTCTCACCATTTTCATTTAGTACAGTAATTATTTCACTAGCTTTCAAACACTACACCTTCTCTCATGTATTATTTTGTGCCTAAGTAAATGTTTTATACCAAATTTTCATAATAACTCAAAAGGAAATCTCCTAGGATAAAAAAAAATGCATCCGTATAACTTTCCCCTGTGCGACCTGAAATCATTTCCAGAGAAAGTTCATACTATTATGCATATCTATATTCGAAGGAGATACTATTCAAGAGCTTCTAACACTCTTTGAAGCAAATGGAGCATTACATTTTGATATTTCACCTATTGAAGGAACTCCTATAAAGGATTTAATACCTATGATTCTAAAAACTATGAAAAATAAGGGAAGTAAAGAACCTTTACTTGAAGAAATTGGAGAAGAGTAGTCTTCGATTTTAGTTTTTCACTTTACATATTCATCATAAATTATAGCTAAAAGTTTCTCTTTACTATTCAATTGCGGATTTTCTAATACTTTATCTAAAAGAAATCTAAGCATATCACCTATTTTTTCTCCTGGTTTAATAGAAAATTCACTCATTAAATCTCCACCGTTTATTGCAAGTTCTTTTATAGATAGTGGAACTTTAGATTCTAAGATAGCTAATGTTTTTTCTTCTACCTTATTAATTTCTTTTAATCTCACTTCTGGAAAACGTGAACCTAGTGCATCCGCTCTTTGCAAGGCGAAGAGATCACATACTAAATCTACACCCACTCTATTAATAAGACGTTTTACAGATGCATCTGTTGGTTTTGTAAGCACATTCATATGTTCCCTTACTAAAACACTAATTTCACTTATACTTTGATTATCAAATCTAAGACGCCCTAGTATTTGCTCAGATAATATAACACCTTTTTTATCATGTCCATAAAAATGACCTATCCCATCTTTGTCAATAGTGAAACAGTAAGGTTTAGCTATGTCATGTAATAATGCTGCTATTCTCACATTAAGTGAATGTGGGCATTTTTCCACAACCGACAAAGTATGTTCAAATATATCTTTATCATGATGAGGATTTTGCTGATTAAACCCTACAGCTAATTGAATCTCTGGTAGTATGACCTCTAATAGTTTAGTCTCTTCAAGTAATCTTAAAGCTTTAGTAGTATTATTAGATACCATCATTTTGCATAATTCATCTCTAATTCTTTCATTACTTACATTTAATATAAGTAACGAATTTGCTTTTATAGCCTCTAAAGTTTTTTCTTCTATTTCAAAATCTAACCTGGCTGAAAACCGAATAGCTCTAAGCATTCTTAGCGCATCTTCTTGAAACCTTTTATTAGGCTCACCTACGGCTCTAATTATTTTATTCTCTAAATCTTCGGTGCCACCAAAATAATCTATAAGCCCATCTTCCTCATTAAAAGCTAAAGCATTTATAGTGAAATCACGTCTTGATAAGTCTTCTTTTAAATTTAAAACAAAAGTAACACCATCCGGTCTTCTATTGTCCAAGTATTCACCATCTATTCTGTAAGTTGTAACTTCGTATCCATCTCCATTTATCATAACAGTAACAGTTCCGTGTTTTATACCTGTAGGCACAGTTTTGTCAAAGAGTTTGATAACCTCTTGTGGTAGGGCATTGGTAGTTACATCATAGTCCTTGGGCATGGATGTCCCGATTTTGGAATCACGTATACTTCCTCCCACTATATAAGATTCATATCCATTATTTTTTAAAGTGTCTAAAATTACTTTTACATCATTTGGTATAAACATAAAGCCTACAAATATAGTATTATCTTTAATCATTCCACTCACCCTTTATTTTCACTGTAATCTTAATTCTAAATATACATTGCTATAGGTATAATTTCAATCACAGATCCGGTAATTTCTATTTGTTTTTTATCATAATCACTAATTAAACTTGTATCTTTTAGAAATCTATTTTTAAATTCTTTAAAATACTCTTCATTCAAATAATCAAAGTATGTGCCACTTAGTAAACTATAGTTATTAATTTCATTTTCCTTTGGAATTCTTACCACCTTACCAAGGACAGTGATTTTAGCACCTTCAATATAATCTAAATTGTCTGCCATATTTTTTATCTCTAAGGGCACTACAACTTTTGTATTGCTCGTCCCTATATTACTACTAATGAATTTTAAACATTTTTCTCTTTTACAATTTTCCATATCATCTTTCAAGACCTTTAAAACTTGCTTCTTAACTCTTTGCTCTTGGCTTTCAGCACCGTTTTCCACAGTTTCCGGTGAAAAAGCCAATTGCATTTCCATAACCCTAATCATATCTTCTATATATTCTATAACTGGATTTTTATACAATTCACTAGTAAACTGAACAAAATCAAATTCCTTCATATTCTTTACATCACTCTCATTATTTATAACCTTTAACAAACTTTGATCATTTAGTATATTTTTTATCCTTGACAGTATTGTTATTACAATCGAAACTCTTTCTTCAATTTTCTGCGACGAGAATTCATTAAGAAGTTGAACATTTAAATCTCCTTGCCTTATTTTACCACAAGTAAGTTCATATAATGGTGTATTGGTACTAATAGTTAACTGTTTTCTCGTACTTTCACTTTTGATTTCGGCAAATTCCTGTATTACAATTGTATATAAATTATTTATCATATTTTCATTAAGGTATAATGGTATAAGTGCTCGATTATCCATATTTACATATACCTCCGTTACATTTTCTCAAATAATACTTCTTACCTAGTCTATATCATTTTTTTATTATTTAGAACAACAGTGTATAATATATATTTGTTCTCTTTGCGACTTAATAAACTATTTATTTTTTAGAAATACTGATTTCATAACTGAAGTTTCACCATATTTGCGTCTAATACTGTCTATAGTTTTGTCTATTGCCCTTTTCTTTTCATCAGAATCATTACCAATATCAAAAATTGATATTTGTTTGAAATTATCCTCACTTAGATTATTAAGAGAAACTCCTAGTAGTCTTATTGGATCTCCCTTCCATAATTCATCAAAAAGTTTTTTTACTGTTTTTAGTATTTCCTGCGTTGAATCTGTAGCACTTTTTAAAGTCGTGCTACGCGAATAATCAACAAATTCATGATTCCTTATAGTTATGCAAATACAGTAGCAGCATTTTTTTATATTTCTTAATCTAGAAGCTGTGTGCTCTACTAATGCTAATAATATTTTATAGGCTTCATCTTTACTTTTAATATCTTCTGATAATGTAGTCGAATTGCTTATTCCTTTTAGCTCATGTTTATTTGACTTTACCTCTCTATTATCTATACCATTGGCATATTTCCACATCATAAGTCCACTACTTTTAAAGTGGTATTTCAAAAATCCAACATCATACTGAGCTAAATCTCCTATAGTAAATATGTTTAAATTATTAAGCCTAGGAACGGTTCTCTTTCCAACCATGAAAAGCTCACCAACTGGAAGATTCCACAGTTTCTTTTCTATTTCATTTTCATAAAGCGTATGCACTTTATCAGGTTTCTCAAAATCAGATGCCATCTTAGCTAGAAGCTTAACATTTGATATGCCCACATTTACTGTAAATCCAAGTTCATTTTTTATTCTGTCCTTAATATCCCAAGCTATCTTGAGTGCTGCTTCTTTTGAGGTATTATAACTTGTCATATCTAGAAAACATTCATCTATAGAAAATTTCTCCACATAAGGTGTATAGTCTCCAAAAATTTCTCTCATACTTCTACTACATCTTTCATATAACCTAAAGTCAGGTGATATAACTATCATGTTTTTACACTTCTTTCTTGCAGTAAATAAACTCTCTCCTGTTATTATTCCACTTTTTTTAGCTATCATAGATTTTGCGAGTACTACTCCTCTTCTAGACTCCGCGTCCCCGCCTATTACCGAGGCTATATCTCTTAAATCAATATCCGAGCCTTTTCTAAGTTTATCCGTAGCACTCCAAGAAAGAAACGCTGAATTAACATCTATATGAAATATAAGTTTCTCTTTTAATTTAATCATCTAATCTCATCCTTTACATAATGGACATTTATGAAGGCATCCTTAAAATATTTTTCACATAAATATATTATATAGAATTTTAGTGCAAAAAAGCAACCTATCCTTTATTAAGAATAGATTGCTTTAGTGAAACGATTGATTTTATTACTTATACGTTAGTATAAGCCTTATTTACTAATATAGGCCTTATGCCTTAATATTAGCTTTTATATATTCCTTTATTTCATCTGAATCTCCAAATGATAATACTGGTTCTGATAGCTTTATGCATTCTTCATAGCTAGAATTTGTAACAGTTTTACGTGCTCTTAATATTGAAGAGGCACTCATACTAAATTCATCTAATCCAAATCCAAGTAGTACAGGAATAAGATTTGTATCCCCTGCCATTTCACCACACATGTTTACCTTTATTCCTGCCTTGTGACCATTATCTATTACGATTTTAATAAGTCTTAAAACAGCTGGATGATAAAAATCATATAAATATGATATTTTCTCATTCATTCTATCAACTGCCAATGTATATTGAATTAAATCATTAGTACCTATACTAAAGAAGTCTACTTCTTTAGCTAATACATCTGACATTATTGCAGCTGATGGTATTTCTATCATAATACCCACTTCAATATTCTCATCAAATACTACGCCCTCTGACTTAAGTTCATTTTTACACTGCGCGAGTATTTTTTTAGCCATTCTAAGTTCTTGAAGATTGCATATCATAGGAAACATGATTTTAAGCTTGCCATATGCAGATGCCCTTACTAAAGCTCTTAATTGAGTTGTAAATACGTCTGTTCTATCAAGGCAAAGTCTTATAGCTCTATATCCTAAAAATGGATTCATTTCCTCGTCCATAGGTAAGTAATTCAATTTCTTGTCTCCACCAATATCTAAGGTTCTTATAATAACAGGTTTTCCATCCATTTTTTCAATAACTGACTTGTATTCCTTAAATTGTTCTTCCTCAGTTGGAAGTGCATCTTTTGACATATATAAAAACTCTGTTCTAAATAATCCTATAGCTTCTGCACCATTTTTCAAAACAGATTCTAAATCTTCCGATGATCCTATATTTGCAGCTAATTCAACTGTTTTGCCATCTATTGTAGTAGATTTCATAGTGGCATATTTAAGTAGCTGATGTTTAGATTCAATGAATTCTTTTCGGCGTTCTTTATAATCGTTTAAAGTCGCTTCATCAGGATTAATTATAACTATACCTTCTTCTCCATCTACAATAATTAAATCGCCATCTTTAATTTCACTTATGCCATTACCTGCACCTACGACTGCTGGTAACTCTAAAGAACGTGCAATAATTGAGGTATGTGCAGTTTTCCCACCTATTTCAGTTACAAATGCCAAAACTTTAGCTTTATCAATTTGTGCTGTATCTGACGGAGTAAGATCCTTTGCTATTATTATACACTCTTCTTTAATTTCTGAAATAGAAGCTACTTTTATACCCATTAGCACATTTAACACTCTTTTGCTTACATCTCTAATGTCTGCTGCTCTCTCAGTCATATATTCATTATCCATATTTTCAAAAATAGCTGCTGTTTGTGCTGCTACAGTTTGTAGTGAGTATTCAGCATTGAATTTATCGCTTGCTATTTTCTTTTGAATAGATCCTATGAATTCTGGATCCTCAAGCATACATAAATGTGCTTCGAATATTTCTGACTTCTCACTGCCTAGCTTTTCTTTTACATTTTTAACTATTTTTTCAAGTTCAGTAATTGCTTCTTGCAAGGCATCATTAAACCTAGCTAGCTCAACCTCTGAATCTATTACCTTGCTTTCCTTTATCTCTAAGACTTCTTCTCTAATAACTAATGCTTTGCCTATAGCTATTCCAAGAGATGCACCTATTGCCTTTAACATAGCTTATTCCCCCTATTTTCCAAGTCCTTCTTCTATAAGTTTTACCATAGCTACCGCAGCGGCTTCTTCATCATCACCAGTAGTTTTTATTGTTATTTCATCATCTTTAACAGCTGCCATACACATTATAGCTACTATACTTTTTGCATTATACTCATTGCCCTCTTTTACTATAAGAACTTCTGATTTAAACTTAGAAGCCTCTTTAACTACTGATAATGCCGGCCTTGCATGTATTCCACTTTCACTTTTAACTATTGCTTTTTTTTCCATCATAATATACGCTCCCTATTTTTTTATTTTTATTGTTATAACTTCATCATTTTTATCTACAGTCCCTAACTTAAATTCTACAGATTCCATTATTTCATTATCTGTAAGAACTAGAACACTTAAATTAGTTTTAGCTTTAGCTTTTATTAATTCATTATTAAAAGTTAATAATTTATCTCCAGCCTTAACTTGTTGTCCCTTTTGCGCAAAAGCTTCGAAGCCCTCACCCTTCATCTCTACAGTATCAATACCTATGTGAAGTAGTATCTCTATACCTTCTTTGCTCTTTAAAATTAAGGCATGTTTTGTAGGGAATACTTGAAGAATTTCACCATCAACTGGTGAATATAATACTCCTTCTGTAGATTCAAATCCTATCCCATTACCTAACATTTTAGATGAAAAAACTTCATCAGGTATTTCTGATATGTCAAAACATCTTCCCACAACTGGAGATTTTAAAATCATACTCTTTCCTTCTTTGCTCTTTTTTAAAAAACTAAACATTTTTATCATCCTCGCCTTTCTCTAAGGTAGATTCAATTATTAATTATTATCCACCTAAAATTTCTTTATTATGAGATTTCACTTTAAATCTTAAATAATTATATAAACATTAGTTTATGCAATCTTTCGAATTTCAAATACATTTTAAAATCCACTAAAGTAGCTTTATCTACTTTAGTATCTTTATACATTCTTTTTAAAACGTTCTAAAAAAAGACATAAACTAATAAGATGCTCATTAGCATTTTATATGGCTCATGCCTGATCTAATCAGTAACACACCTAACATTATAAACTTTGTTTTTTAATTTGATTGCTTTAATCTATGTACATGCATACAAATATATGAAGCTTCATCTTCACAAACTTCTTTTGAAAGTTTTTCTGATATAAATTCACATACTTTCTTAGAAATTTCAAAGTCTTCGCTCATCTGAGCTTTAACAGATCCCAGCATTACATTTTTTAGAACCTTATCATTATCTATTCTATCTAAAGCATACCTTAAATGAGAAACTAATCTCCCATATTCCATTGATTTTTCACTAGTTTTTATTCCAAGTAACTCTTGGATATATTCCATTACTTCTTTAACGATTCTAGTATACTTAAGGCTTTGAGACACTTCCTCGTTAACTCTTGCAGAATATATATGAAGAGTAATAAAACCGATTTCACTTTCTGGCAAAGCCACATTTAATTTTTCTTTGATAAATTTTGTTCCTTTTTCTGCTATGCTATATTCATTAGGGTATAATGTTTGTATTTCATTTAGAAATGGATTAACTATATTAATTCCAAGTTCCATTCTTTTAATTGCAAAACTAATATGGTCGCTTAGACCAACATGTATATGTGAATTTAATTTTTCTTGTAACCTATCTTCCGCAAAAGAAATTATTTCTTCTGCTACTGCCAATATTTTACCTTCTACATTTTGAATGATTTCCACATAGTTAGCTTTTTCACTATCATCTATTTTAATAAATTTCTGGTCTATGGCACTCCCTTTAGCTATAAGTTCACCAGGTTTTTTACCAAATCCTATTCCTTTACCAAAAAGAACATAGACATTATCGTCTTTCTCTGAAACAACAACATTACTACTAAGAGATTTTAATACCTTATAATCAATATTCATGTTAAAATTACCTCTTCTATAGTTTAAAATACATTTTGGAATTATTCAAGGGTTTTTTAAAATATATTCTCGAGAATTTAAATATAGCCACTTAAATTGTCGAATTTCACTTAATTTAAAGATTAATCATTATTATTTTGCTTTTAACTATTAAATTAATGTAAACTTATTATGCAATGTAATTAAATCATCTCCTGGATCGCTGCACATATACTCCCACTTATAGAAATTGGAGACTTTCCTTCTGAAATGTCATTAAATAAGTACAAGCACCCTTTTTAGGATGCTTGTTCAACTTCTTAAGCCATAAACATTTTTATATCTTCTTCTACGCTAGAAATTCCAGCTATTCCAAAGTTCTCTACTAATACATTGACAACATTTGGGGATAAAAATGCTGGTAATGTTGGTCCTAAGTGAATATTTTTAACGCCTAGGTGAAGTAATGCTAATAACACTATTACAGCTTTTTGCTCATACCATGCAATATTATATGTTATTGGTAATTCATTGATATCATCGAGTCCAAATACTTCTTGTAGCTTCATTGCAATAACAACTAATGAATATGAATCATTACATTGTCCTGCATCTAGGACTCTAGGAATTCCACCAATATCTCCAAGTTCTAATTTATTGTATCTGTATTTTGCACAACCCGCAGTTAAAATAACTGTATCTGTTGGTAATTCTTTTGCAAAATCAGTATAGTATTCGCGGCCTTTCATTCTTCCATCACAACCAGCCATTACAAAGAATCTTTTAATTGCTCCTGTTTTAACAGCTTCTACAACTTTATCAGCTAATGCTATTACTTGATTGTGAGCAAATCCTCCAACTATTTCTCCTCTTTCAATTTCAATTGGTGCACTACATTTTTTTGCATGCTCAATTATAGCTGAAAAATCTTTTGCAGTTCCATCTTTCCTATCAGCTATATGGTTCATGGAAGGAAATCCAGATGCTCCAGTAGTATAAACTCGCTCTTTATAAGAATCCTTTGGAGGAGTAATACAGTTTGTTGTCATTAGTATTGGTCCATTAAAGCTTTCAAACTCTGAATTTTGTTTCCACCACGCATTTCCGTAGTTACCTACAAGTTGATCATATTTTTTAAAAGCTGGATAGTAGTTTGCTGGTAACATTTCACTATGAGTATATACATCTACTCCTGTACCTTCTGTTTGTTTTAACAATTCTTCCATATCCTTTAAATCATGTCCACTAATTAATATTCCTGGGTTATTACGGGTTCCTATATTAACCTTTGTAATTTCTGGATTTCCGTAGGTAGTTGTATTAGCTCCATCAAGTAGTGCCATAGCATCTACTCCATATTTACCACACTCAAGTACCAATGCAACTAATTCATCAACAGATAAGTTATCATTAGTAGTTTGTGCAAGTCCTTTTTGCATAAATGCATGCAGGTCATTGTTTTCATACCCTAAGTTATATGCATGATCAGCATAAGCTGCCATTCCTTTGATACCATAAGTTACAAGTTCTCTTAAAGATCTTACATCTTCATTTTCTGTTTTAAGAACTCCTACATTCATAGATTTGCTCTCAAATTCTTCAGAAGTACCTGTCCATATTGCACATTCTGGTATTTTACCATCTATTACTCCACCAGCATTTACGAGTTCTGCCTTAATTATTTCACGTAATTCTAATGCTTTTGTTATTGTTTCTATAAATCTAACTTTATCAAAATTTGCATTTGTTATAGTCATGAATAATCCATTTACTACAAATTTATTTACTTCTTGATTTTCTACCCCTAGTTCCCTTGCTCTTGTGCTATAAATTGATATTCCTTTTAAAACATATATTAATAAATCCTGCATATTAGCTAAATCCTCTGTTTTACCACAAACTCCTCGTGATGTGCATCCTGTGCCCTTTGAAGTTTCTTGACATTGATAACAAAACATACTCATTGTAAATTCCTCCTGTTTTTTGGATAGATAATAATTTTATAATGCCGCTTTCAAATAAATAGCCTCATATTAACTTGGTATTTATTTGAATGCACTAATTATCTTCCATATAAAAATTTAGTATTTTGAATAATTAACATCAACATAAGTAATCTGTCCTTTATTGTTGAACTACCTTTATTATAGTTGCGCACAGATTGAAAGTCGGTAACAAATGTTACAGCATTAATATTTTCTCACTGTTCTTTGTTATTATTTACCAAATATGTATTCTCCACTGCTTCTATTAGTATGCACTTATTGCTGATACCATATAATATCAGCATTTGTCTATTATTATGGTATAATTAGTATTTAAAAAACTATTTAGGAGTGAATAAAATGAAAAATAGAAATGTTACTAACCTGGTAAAAGCAAGTCTTTTTCTTGCTCTAGCTATAGTTTTTCAAGTAGTAGGAAAGACTTTACCTGGAATAAGCCAATTTTTTGTTGGACCAGCTGTTAATGCTATCCTTATACTTACAGCTGCAATTTGTGGAGGTGGTTACGGAGTATTAGTAGCTTCTTTAACTCCGCTACTCGCCTGGTTAACTGGACAACTTGCCAGCGTTTTAGGACCCTTCCTCCCCTTTATAATCATTGGTAACATAATATTTGTTCTTAGTTTTGTAATTTTAAATAAACGTGGAAAATATGGTGAACATTTAGGAGTTATAACTGGGGCTTTTATAAAATACATATTTCTATCAATTTCCGCATCAAAACTTATTCCCTTATTCAATCTAAATATGCCTCCAAAAATAGTTAATAAACTAGTTATTACTATGGGGTCACCTCAGCTTATAACTGCGCTCATTGGAGGAGCTTTTGCATTAATACTAATTGAAATTTTAACAAAAAGAAGAATCTTATAGACCTTTCTTTAATATTTCGCAATATTTGTTGAAATAATGTACATTTTTTTTTTAAAATTAACATAAATTATCGAAACTTAACACTAACTTAACATTGTTGTGATAAAATTTCATCGGAATATTCTATTTAGAGGAGTGTTATTAAAATATGGATTATAAAATGATTTTTCAACTTTTAGGTGGTTTAGGACTATTTGTATACGGAATGAAGCTAATGGGCGATGGTCTCCAGAAGGCTGCTGGCGAAAAGCTAAAAAAAATGCTAGAGGTTCTAACTAGCAATAGGTTTTTCGCTGTACTCGTTGGTGCAGGTGTCACTGCAATTATTCAAAGCAGTAGTGCTACTACAGTAATGACTATAGGTTTTGTAAATGCAGGGCTTATGAATTTATTCCAAGCTGCTGGGGTTATTATGGGAGCAAATGTTGGTACTACAATGACTGCTCAACTTATAGCCTTTAAACTTACAGATGTCGCACCCTTTGTTCTTGCAATAGGTGCTGCTTTAGTTTTATTTTGCAAGAATAAGAAAACTAAAGACATTGGCGAGATTGTTTTGGGTTTCGGTATATTATTTGTTGGTATGTCAATGATGGAAACTGCTATGAGTCCTTTAAGTGAACTAGATAGCTTCAAGAATCTTATTTTAGTTTTAGGAAAGCACCCGTTCATGGGAGTTATTGTTGGTCTTTGTATGACAGCAACAATTCAAAGTAGTAGTGCTACTATTGGAATATTAATGGCACTTGCTTCAAATAGTAGTATAACGCTTGCTGTTGCACTTCCGATACTTTTCGGGGATAATATTGGAACCTGTGCTACTGCACTACTTGCAAGTATAGGCACAACTAAAAATGCTAAAAGAGCTGCACTGTTACATTTGATTTTTAACTTTACAGGCACATTAATATTTATGGTAGCTTTCAAGTTAGTATTAAAAATTGTTCCGATGTTTGGTGGAGATGTTCAAAGACAAATTGCAAATGCTCACACATTATTTAATGTATCAAATGTGTTTATACAAGTTTGGTTTATAAATGCTTTAGTTAAAATTGTTAATAAATTAGTACCTGGTGAGGATGAAAAATCATCTGCTCTAGTACTCGAATACTTAGATCGAAGACTACTGGAAACTCCTTCTATCGCAGTTGGACAACTTATTAAGGAAGTTACTAGAATGGGTCAATTAGCCTCGGTAAATCTTTCTAATGCGATGCAATCTTTCCTTAATTGTGATGAAAAAATGATGAACTCAGTTATTGATCATGAGGTTACAATTAACTATCTTGAGAGAGAAATAACTAGTTATATGGTGTCGCTTTCAAACACATCTCTATCCGAACATCAATCTGAAATTATTACTTCTCTTTACAATGTTGTAAATGATATAGAGAGAATTGGAGATCATGCTGACAACTTAGGTGAGCTTGCTAAAAGCAGAATGGTTAATAAACTCATTTTTTCAGAAAAATCACTATCTGATGTTACATATATGTTTGAAACTGTAAAATACTGTGTTGATAACGCAATAGCCGCTTTAGAAAATTCCGACTTAGAATCTGCTCGCAAAGCAATGAACGTAGAAAAAAAGATAGATACCATGGAAAGACAGCTTAAAAAGGAGCATATATCTAGGTTAAGTCGCCTTGAATGCACTCCTGCTGGTAGCTCTGTGTATCTAGAACTATTAACCAATCTTGAAAGAGTTGGAGACCATTCAAATAATATTGCACAAATGGTTGTAAGCTCTAATTAATCATATGAAAACAAAAAAGATTAGGACCTAGTGTAAAACTAAGTCCTAATCTTTTTGTTTTAATTTGTACTTGTCAGTATATTTTTTTACATTTCCTATATGTATTGACAAAAGTCTACATATTGTATAATATACAACCATATAATGTTTTTATATTTAGAGGGGGAAACATTTATGATATTTTCAAATTGGTATAAAAAACAAAAAAAAGAAAAAGAAAGAAAATTAAGAATTAAAGCTGCAAAAAAAATACTTATTGGTACCGCAGCTGGAAGTCTTAGTGGTTTATTAGGTGGTTTACTTTTTTCGCCAAAATCCGGAAAAGAAACTAGAGAAGATATTGCTCGTTCATCAAAAGAGCTTACGAGAACTATTAATAATAAAGTCTCTGATGCTAAAGATAGTGTAACAGATGCTAAAATTAAAATTAAACAAAAAAGTGCTGACCTTAAAGAATCTCTTAACAGTAAAGTCTCAGATGCCAAAGATAGTGTAACAGATGCTAAATTTAAAGTTTCTCAATATTTAAATGAAAAAAAGACTTCAAAAGTAATTTCTGAAACAAAAGATGATATGACTATAACTGACAATGAAGATTTAGATACCGTTGTAGGACAACCTGTTATAGTTGAAAATGAAACTAAAAAATAATCAAAATTTTATAGAATAGTGGTGTTATTAATGTATATAAACTTTTTTAAATTAGGACAAGGCTTATTGCTTTTTCTTGGTGTAGTCATTTTAATTATACTTATAATAGGGTTATTAAAACTTATTAAAACTATATCAAGTGTAAACTCAATTATCGAAAAAAATGAAGATAATATAGATGAAATATTGTCTGTTTTACCAAAAACATTTAAAAACTTATATGAGGTAACAGACAACATAAAAGATGTTACTGAAGTAGTAGTTAAAACAACTGCCTCTGCCATTGGTACAACAGAATATTTTGAAAAATATTTAGTATATATAGTAGATATTTTAACTATTATAAAAAAAATATTTTCAAATAAAAAATAAACAAGTATATATTACTATTAATGCGTTCACTTCGCTAAGAACTACTAATTTTATTTTTAGTTAATCTGCTTAAAAACATAAACTCGCTGTCGCTCAAACATATGTTTTTCTTAACGCATCTTAATTAAAAATAAAACAAGAAGTTCTAAAGCTCGCTTAAATGCATTATACGTAATATATACTTTTTTTTGCGCATTCAAACAAATGAGGCAGATAACATAAACCTAAGTTTATGTTATCTGCTTCATTTGTTTGAATGTGACTTAAGGCGTTCTTTAATTTTTTTCTCATATCCATTGTCAAGGGCTTCATAATATACTTTGCCAATTAGGTCATCAGGCAAATATTGCTGCGCTACATAATTCCCCTCATAATCATGCGGGTACAAATATCCTACTCCATGTCCTAGTTTCTTTGCACCACTATAACTTTGATCCCTTAGATGTACAGGTATTTCCCCTATATTTTTTTCTTCTACATCTTTAATTGCATTATTTATAGCCATATAAGATGCATTACTTTTGGGAGCTGAAGCTATATAAATTGCAGCCTGTGCTAAAATAATTCTTGCTTCTGGCATGCCTATAAACTGAACCGCTTGTGCTGCATTATTTGCTACGAGTAGCGCAATAGGATCAGCATTTCCCACATCCTCGGATGCAGCTATTACAATTCTCCTGGCAATAAACTTTGGATCCTCCCCAGCGTATATCATTCTAGCAAGGTAATGTACTGTAGCATCAGGGTCCGATCCTCGCATACTTTTAATAAACGCAGAAATTACATCATAATGCTCGTCTCTATTCTTATCATATTTTATATGCTTTTTTTGGAGACATTCCTGAACAACTGCAAGGGTTATTTTTATTTTACCATCTTCATCTCTATCCGTAGTGAGTACTGATAATTCCAAAGCATTAAGTGCACGTCTTGCATCGCCATTTGCCATATCTGCAAGATAACTTATAGCTTCACTCTCCATACAAATATCGGTGTTCCCAAATCCTACTTCTTTATCAACAAGCGCACGTGCAATAATCTTTTCAATATGTTTTTTCCTTAATGGTTCTAATTTAAATAGCATAGATCTAGATATTAATGCATTATTGACTTCAAAATACGGATTTTCCGTAGTTGCTCCAATTAAAACTATTGTGCCTTTTTCTACAAAAGGTAACAATGCATCCTGTTGAGCTTTATTAAATCTATGAATTTCATCTATAAATAATATGGTTTTAGTATTGTACATGCCTAAATTATTCTTAGCGTCAGCTACCACTTCTCTTAATTCTTTTAGCCCATCTGTTACAGCATTAAGTCTAACAAAATTAGATTTCGTTGTATTTGCAATAACTTTAGCCAAGCTAGTTTTACCTGTACCTGACGGACCATAAAGTAGTAACGAAGTTATCTTATCCGCTTTTATAGCTCGGTGTAAAAGCTTTCCCTTGCTTAAAATATGCTCTTGCCCTACATAGTCTTCTAATTTTTCAGGTTTTAATCTCTCAGCGAGCGGTGCTTCTTTTTGTAAGTTCTTTTGTGCTTGTAATTCAAACAGATCCATATAATCACCTTTAAATCTTTCGTTTAGTTTAAAACGCTCTATTATAATTAATTAGCTTAAAGATTTTTGTTTTAGTTTTTCTGTCATATCATGTAATTTAACTATTCCGGCTTCTCTTAATTTTTTATTCTCATCTTCAATGTTCTTTGTTTCCTCTATCCCTTGCATAATAGTATTCCAAGTTTTCTCTAGCGTTTCTATTTTTACACTTGTTCCTCCAGCGAGTTTCGCTATGTCAACACTTTGACTTCTTATATTTTCGGCATTTTTCATTAATAATTCATTAGTAGTTCTGTCAAGCTCTGCTAAAGAATCCGATACTAGCTTTTGCTTTTTTAAAGCAATAGCTTGAATTATTCCATTTTTGAATACAGGTATAGTTATTATAAAAGCAGAATGAACTTTAGATATCAACTTATAATTTCCTCTTTGAATCATTTTAATTTGAGGGGCAGTTTGTAATGATACCATCTTAGCCATTTCCAAATCATAAATTCTCTGTTTTAACATTTCAACAGTGGCTTTAGCATTCTCGTAATTTATCATATTTATTTGTTCACCACTCGCTGCTAACGCCTCAAGTCTAGGAATATCTCCATTTTCATTTTTTTCAACAACCATATTTCCTGCTGCAATGTATTTTTCTAATTCTCCATAATACTCAAAATTCTGATTATATAAGTTTTCAAGTGATAAGTTAGAACTATTTATTTCCGCCTTATAACCACTAAGCGCCGTGTAAATTTTGTCTATTTCTCCTCCGATGGTTTTATACTTACCCATCATTTTGTCAATTGCCTTACCTGGTTTACTAAATAGCTTTGCAAGGAAACCCGTTTTGTTTTCCTCAAAATCTTGCTTATCAAATTTCTTCATTATACTTGTAAGTTCTTTTATCATAACACCTGAGTCTTCAACACTACTGCTTTTAATAGAATTTAATATTTGATCCGCAAATTTTGATATTTGCTGAGCCGGTTCATTTCCAAATTCTAATATTGCATTTGCATCTTTAATATTTATATTGGCTGCAATTTGCATCACTTGTGGTGAGACTTTAAGCTGCCGACTTATGCTTATTGCTTTTTGCTTTATAGCCTTATCTTCAATGTTTTCATCCTCGATTTTAAGTATTTGATTATTTTTTTCCATGTTTTTCTCCCCCTAATATCTCGTGCGCCTATGTTTTTCTAACTTATTTTTAAGATTTTTGTGCTATAGCATAAAAATCAGCTTTCACTTTTCAACTATCAAAATATTAACTACGGAACAAATTTTCAAAAAAACCTTTCTTCTTCTCAACATGTTTTTTAAAATGCAACTTAAAACTTACATTTTCTAATCTATGAATGTCATATTTCTCAGGAAATATAAAATTTTCTATGTCGTTATACCCTGAAGGGTTATATATAATTATATCTATTCCCATAGAATTCATAAAGGCAAGCATTATACAATCTTCGAAAGATAAGTTCCCATTTTCTTCATTATTATAAACTACAATTTTAGGAACTTCTTCTGGGTAATCATATGCTTGCAGTAATTCAAGTAATGTTGTATCTAAATTTATTAACACTGAGAAAATATCCACTTGCAAATCCCTTAAATCTTCCTGTTCAACGTTTATTATTACAGGATTAAGGCATAAGTCTTTAATTTTCTCTGCCATAGTTTTTTGAAGTCCAGACCTGAGCTCCTTGTATTTCCACCAAGATGAATTAAGCATTTCCGAAACATTGAACCCTGAAAAAATATTACTCGGGTATATTTTATTAAATTTTCCATATTCCAAATGTACTACATCCATTATAGGTAGTTCATTATAAAACTTAGTAAATTTCCCAGTTGATACCTCGTTAATTTCCTTCCAGTAAATATCAATATTTTCATGAGTGCCACAAATTTTTGAGAACATGTTGGGCACGACTACAGTTGAGTCTTTAACCTTAAACCCTTCCCTTATGTATGCCTTTTCCTTAATCCAAATATATATTTCCTCATATGTAGTATTAAGGGTTACTGCCTCTACATTATAATCTGAAAACTGCCACGGTCTATAAAACCCAGAATCATCCGTATACAATGTCTTATTAATCTCTTCTTTAGCATTGTATGCAGTGGTCTTAATTCTATCCTCAATATTAGAAGGGAACGGTTTTATTTCATAGTTACAATTATAAACAATTTCATTTGAAAAAGCATTATATTTATCAATTTCATGAAAAGCTCCAGCGTTTTTCGGATTAAAGTATAAAATATCGCAACCCAAGGTTGATAATAATATTAAATAAAAAACTTCTTCTCTTGAAATTTCTCCATAAAAGACTACCTTAGGATTAATTTTCATATAATCAAACTCTTCGAATAACTCTTTAGAATAAATATTTATCCAATGAATCACATAATTGATAATAACTTTAATTTTATGATTATCAATTATTTCATTGCTCTTAATATAATACTCTATTAGTCCCTTTAAATTATTTTTAATTTGTCTGAGCAAAACTTTATTAGATAAATTCGGAAAAAGTCCATTATCACTTATTAAATTTATAATTAAGGATACATCTAGAACTTCTCTTTTGAATACTTTTATCCAAATGTCATTTAATACATTTTGAAGTCTTATGCTAATGTCTTTATCTAATCCCTCACCAAACCGTATGTAACATGACCCTATTTTCTTTAATTCACTGTCTAAACTATGTAAATTTTCATAGTAATCTTTCTCATTATTTTTTATACCTATAAACCTATAAAAATAATTGGGAATAGTAACAACATTAGAATTATATTCAAATTTGCTTCTTTTATAAATCTTTGTTTTTAAACTATTTATGATATCCTCATTAATGTCTAAATTCACACTTTGGATCTCCAAATTATTCAAACTATTATTCTCCATATTCACCTTACCTTTTCAATTATATTTTCTCGTAAATATAGTTTATTATCCATATTAAGTATACCATATTAATCTTATATTTTTCATTGTAATATTCCTTAAGAACACATTTTATACCAGTGGAGTTATTGGAATAATCTCACTTTTTCATAAAAGTTTTTTTTCATAAAAGGTATTCTTTTATACATACAAAAGGTATAATATATATGGTATAGTGGATTTTAGTTGTAACTGCATTAAGCTTTTACACTTTTTTATTTTTTACAATCTTAGCTATAATTTTATAGTAGTATAACAGTTAATTATTGTTATACTACTATAAACCACTAAAGAGGGTAACAATTGATAATTGTTATGCCTCTCAGAGAACTACAAGGAGGTTTATTATGGGACTTTTGACTTTTAAAAAAGGTATTCACCCGAGTGGTAGTAAAGACTTAAGTATGCACAAAGCAATTCAAGATTTGCTTCCAAAGGGCAACTTAGTATTTCCTATGCAACAACATATAGGTGCACCTTGCGAACCTTTAGTAAAAAAAGGTGATAAAGTATTGGTGGGACAAAAAATAGGTGAATCCAAAGCTTTTGTATCTGCGCCAATATATTCAAGCGTATCTGGAACTGTAAAAGACGTAGCGCCGTGGCTACATAGTAATGGAACAATGGTATTGTCTGCCATTATCGAAAACGATAACACTTATGAAGAAGTGCTAACTATGACACCTCACAATGATTATGAAAAGCTATCAAAAAATGAAATCGTAACTATCATTAAAGAAGCTGGTATAGTAGGTATGGGTGGGGCATGTTTTCCTACACATATTAAGCTTACTCCTCCAGAGGGAAAAATTATCGACAGCATTATAATAAATGCTGCAGAGTGTGAACCATATTTAACTTGCGATTACAGAATGATGATGGAAAAATCCACTGAAATAGCTCTCGGCTTAAAAATTATTCTTCAAATGTTCCCTGGTGTAAAGGGATATGTTGGAATAGAAGATAATAAGCCTGATGCAATTGAAGCTATGAAAAAAGCTTGCAAAAGCATGGATAATGTACAAGTTACTCCACTTATTACAAAATATCCTCAAGGTGCAGAAAAACAATTAATTTATGCAATTACTGGTAGAGAATTACCTTCTGGTAAGCTCCCTGCAGACGTTGGATGCATAGTTCAAAATGTTGATTCTGTGTTTGAGATATATAACGCTGTAGTAAACGGTAGACCACTTATGGAGCGAGTACTAACCGTAACCGGAGAAGCAGTTAAAGAACCACTTAATTTAAGAGTAAAATTTGGAACTTCTATAGAAGAAGTTATCGAGGCTGCTGGTGGATTTAAAGAAGACCCCGTTAAAGTAATATCCGGTGGACCTATGATGGGAATGGCTTTAAGTTCATTAAAAACTCCCGTTATTAAAGGAACCTCGGGGATACTTTGTTTAACAAAACAGCAAGCTAAATTAGAACAAGAATCTAGCTGCATAAGATGTGGAAAATGCATGAACGCTTGTCCTATGTTTTTAAACCCTACAAAACTTAACTCTTTAGTTTTAAGAGGTAAGTACGATGAATTTGAAGAATACCATGGTATGGATTGCATTGAGTGTGCTTGTTGCTCTTATGTATGCCCAGCAAAACGTCATTTAACTCAAACTTGCCGTGAAGGTAAACAAACAGTAAATATCAATAGACGAAAAAAATAGATAGAGGTGACTTATATGTATACAGTATCTTCATCCCCACACATAAAATCAAATGATTCTGTGCAGGGCATAATGAGAGACGTAATAATAGCATTACTACCTGCTACCTTTGCCGGCATATATTTTTTTGGAATGCAAGCATTTTTAGTTACATTGGTATCTGTGCTATCATGTATTGCGGCAGAGGCTTTATGGCAGAAACTAACTCATAGAAAAATTACAATAGGAGATCTTAGTGCTGTGGTAACTGGTTTATTACTTGCATTTAATTTGCCCGCTGCTGTTCCGCTTTGGCTTCCTGCAATTGGAGGATTTTTCGCAATAATTATTGTAAAACAATTTTTTGGTGGAATTGGACAAAATGTAATGAACCCCGCTTTAGCCGCTAGAGCATTTTTACTTGCTTCTTGGCCAGTTCACATGACTAATTTTACCGTTGATGGTACTTCCGCTGCTACGGCACTTGGAATACTTAAAACTGGTGGTGACAATTTACCTAGTCTAATGAACGTTTTTATTGGTAATGTCGGTGGTTGCATTGGTGAAACTTCTGTACTTGCATTACTAATCGGTGGAGCCTATCTACTATATAGGAAAATAATAAGCTGGCATACTCCAGTAGTATTTATTGGTACTGTATTTGTTTTAACTGCTATATTAGGTAGAGATGGTTTAATGACTGGAAATGCATTATATGAAATTTGTGCTGGAGGCTTAATGATTGGTGCTTTCTTTATGGCAACTGATTATTCAACTTCGCCAATGACTAAAAAAGGACAACTTATCTTTGGACTTGGATGTGGAGTTTTAACCACAATTATACGTTTATATGGTGGTTATGCTGAAGGAGTATCCTACTCTATATTAATAATGAGCTTATTTGTTCCATTTATTGATAAGTTTACTGCTCCACGTATTTTTGGGGAGGTGAAATAATTGAAAGAAAATATTAAATTAGGTTTGATTTTACTTTTAATTACTGGAGTTGCGGGCTTCTTACTAGGCGGTGCCTATGAAATAACAAAAGCACCTATTGCTAATTCGATTGCTGCTGATAAGCAAGCTGCTATGAAAGCAATATTACCCACAGCTGATAAATTTGAAAAGACAGACGTGAAAATCAATGAAAAGATTTCTGAGGTTAACTCTGGCCTAAAGGGTAATGAAATAGCTGGTTATGCTATAAAAGTTGCTCCAAAAGGATACGCTGGCCCAGTAGAAATCATGGTTGGAATATCAAACGAGGGAAAAGTTACTGGGATTAAAATTTTAGCCCACACTGAAACTCCTGGTCTTGGTGCTAATGCTCCAGAACCTAAGTTTTCAGATCAATTTAAGAATAAACCTATAAACGAAAAATTAGAAGTTGTAAAAGTAGCTCCTTCAAAGGACAACCAAATACAAGCTATTACAGGTGCAACTATTACATCAAAAGCTGTAACTCTTGGTGTTAGCGATGCTATTGATTTTTACAACTCTTCATTGAAAGGAGCTGAAAAATAATGAGCGTATTTTCTGAAAGATTAAAAAATGGTATTGTAACCGAAAATCCAATATTTGTGCAAGTTCTCGCTATGTGCCCTACCCTAGCTGTTACCACAAGTGTAAAAAACGGCATAGGTATGGGACTAGCATCTACAGCAGTGTTGATTTTTTCTAATCTTTTTATATCATTATTAAGAAATGCAATACCTGATAAGGTTCGTATACCAGCTTACATTACAATAATAGCTGCTTTTGTAACATTAATTCAGTTTTTATTGCAAGGTTTTGTTCCATCTCTATATAAGTCACTCGGAATTTTTATTCCACTTATAGTTGTTAACTGTGTAATTCTTGGAAGAGCTGAATCATATGCTTCAAAACACAAAGCACTTCCTTCAATTTTTGATGCTATCGGAATGGGACTTGGGTTTACAGTAGCTTTAGCAATTCTGGGTGCAATAAGGGAATTACTAGGCGCTGGTTCAATATACGGATTTAAATTATTGGGAGCCTCTTTTCAACCTGCTATAATCATGGTTCTAGCACCTGGAGCTTTTATTACTCTAGGAATTTTAATGGCTCTACTAAACCAAAAAGCAATTAATCAAACAAATAAAGTTAATGATAAAATTGCACATTTTCATGAAATTGATCCAGTGACTGGCGCGTGTACTGGATGTGGGTCTTGTGCTCATAGTTGCAAAAAATAATTTTTTTTAAGAAAGGTGGATGGAAATGAGACTTTTTTCAATTTTTATAAGTGCATTTTTGGTAAATAACTTCTTATTAGTTAAATTCCTTGGAGTATGTTCTTTTCTTGGAGTTTCTAAAAAAACCGAAACTGCAAAAGGTATGGGACTAGCAGTAGTATTTGTTATGTTCTTAGCCTCATTCATGACTTATGGAGTCTATAACTGGATTTTAGTTCCTTTGAACATAACTTATTTATCAACACTATCATTCGTGCTAGTTATTGCAGCACTCGTGCAATTTGTTGAGATGGTTATCAAAAAAACTCAGCCAAGTCTCTATAAAGCGCTCGGAATATTTCTTCCATTAATAACAACTAATTGTGCTGTGCTTGGTATGGCTGTTATCAACATAGGTGAAAAATACAACCTAGTAGAATCCATGGTTAATGCCCTTGGAGCATCAGCTGGCTATATGCTTGCCATTGTACTTCTTTCAGGTTTAAGAGAAAGAATGGAAGAGAATGATAATATGCCACTAGCCTTTAGAGGTCTACCTATTTCACTAATTACAGCCGGACTCATGGCCATCGCATTTTTAGGCTTTAGTGGTTTAAAATTGGGGGGTATTTAAATGGATATAAATAATTTAATTTACCCAGTAATAAGCATTGGTGGTATAGGCCTTGTATTTGGTATAGTACTTGGTTATGCTAATAAGAAATTCTACGTAGCTGTTGATCCTAAAATACCACTAGTTAGAGAAGCATTGCCTAGTGCAAATTGTGGTGCATGTGGATTCGCTGGTTGTGATGCTTATGCTGCAGCTGTAGTTGAGGGCGGTGCACTCCTAAATGCATGCAGCGTAGGTGGAGCTTCTGTCGCTGAAAAAATCGGGGAAATAATGGGCGTATCCGTTGAAACCGCTAATCCACAAGTTGCCTTTGTTAAATGTAAAGGAACTTGCACGTTTGCTAAAGAAAAATATGAGTATGATGGAATCAAAGATTGCCGCCAAGCAGTTATTGCTCCTGGTGGTGGTCCTAAAGCTTGCGCTGATGGTTGTTTGGGTTTTGCAAGTTGTGTAAGAGCTTGTGAGTTCAATGCCCTTCACGTCATTGATGGTGTAGCTGTAGTATATAAGGATAATTGTGTAGCTTGTGGCGCATGCATTGCAGTATGCCCTAAGAATTTAATAGAATTAGTTCCAGCTACTCAAGAAGTACTTATTGAATGTAACTCAAAATCAAAGGGTAAAACAGTAAAAGATAATTGCGGTGTTGGATGCATTGCTTGCGGAATGTGTGCAAGAGTTTGCCCATCTAAGGCGATTGTTATGGTTAATAACTTACCTGTAATAGACTTTGAAAAATGTACACAGTGTGGACTATGTTCTACTAAATGTCCTACAAAGGTTATTTCAAAACCATTAAAAGCTCGTGAAAACTTAAGTAATTAATGAGAAAAGATAAGCAGAAGGTTTTAAACCTTCTGCTTATCTTTTTCATTTCAGCAATGTTGTGTAATATTATAGTATCTTTTAATCAAGAAATTCAACGAATTTTTTTCCGATAAAATTTTATTCTTACTTTTTCTTTCATATTTAAATCCACAATATACAATTGTTTAACTATCGTATAATTACGATTGGTTAACTATTTAAGAAAAAGACGTCTTAACTATAATACTAAATTTTATTATTATACTTTCTTTATTTACTGAGTATCATATAAAAAAATATGATTTACTAATAAAATAATACTTCTTACACAAACTATAATACATAAGGAGTTGATTTTATGAAAAAAGCATTTATTTCAGTATTATTAATAATATTAATAAGTTTAAGTCCAAAAAATGTTTATTCTTATACTAACTGTTATACAAATCAAGTGAAAAATGTTAATCAACAAGAACTATACAAAGGTAGTCTGTTGTCTCTTTTAAGTCCTTATATCTCTGATGAAGTAGATAAATATTATGGTCACCCTAAACAATATGACTTATGGGATGCAAAAATATCAAGTATAAAAAAAACGCCAGAAATGTTTGAGTACGAAATAACCGTACAAGTTGAAACCTTTACTGGGCCACATAACCCTCCAATGGCTATAGAAACAATAACTATACTAACAAGTCCAATGGGTACTAAAGTCGTAAACTTTAAACATAAGGCGGAATAAATTGCTTAAGTAAAGCTTTTAATGTGGTAGTCTTTCCTGCACCATTACGTCCGATAAAACCCATAATCGTTCCATGCTGCACAGAAAATGAAACATTCTTCAATTCAAATTTCTCATATCTCTTATTTAAATTTTGTATTGATAATACGTCCATACTCTTTTTTACAAGTTTCATAAATCATAGAATTATGATTTATGAAACTTGTAATATTGTGAAAAGGTGTTCTCCCCCTTCGAAGCATAGTAAAAGGATAGGAAATTTCTCCGGAAGTGACTTGAAATAAGAAGTGCAGGAACATTGAAATTTCATTTAGAAATTCTTGTTTTGCCAATATTAAATTCTCGTGAGCCTGACTAGAATGAAGGCTATCGAACCGGCTAAAAGCCGAATGTGAGTGTTAGAAAATTTAATATTGGCAAAAGATTAGAATTTCTTAATGGAATTTCACGTTTCAAACTCTTATTTCAATGCACGCAGGAGGCTTATCTTTTTCATTTTATTTATCTAAAGTTATATTTATTAATCAACAAATTTAAATAATTCTTCAACTGTCGTATTGAATACCTTGGCTATATCCATAGCTAATTTTAAGGATGGGTTATATCTCCCATTTTCTAAATGCACTATAGTTTCTCGTCTAACCTCCACTAATTTTGCAAGTTCAGCTTGCTTCATTAATGCTTTCTCTCTATACTCTTTAATGTTTGTATTTAGAATTGACACTTATTTGCAAATCCCCTTTCTATCATAATACATAAAGGATAATAATCTTATTATAGTGAATATAAATATGATTATCATTAACCAGACTCCTATTGCAAACTTTGAAATAACAAGCTCCTTATAAATTGTAAAAGCTGGAGATGTAAGTCGGTAGCTGAATATAACAATTGAAATTACTAAAAAATTCATACCAATCTTATTTACTTTAGATAATATACTGATTCCTAATTCATCAGTTATACCACTTAATCTTTTTTCATTATAGAAAAATATGGCCACCATCATAATTTCAAAAAGACCTTGAATAAACATGGAAGCACCCTTGTCAGGATTGATTACATTTAGTTTATACAGTAAGAAAACAATTAATTGATATAATGCTACTCCTAATTGCAGAACAAGCTTTGATTTAATACTCATTTTTGGATCCATAAAAGAAACCTCCCTAAAGTTATATATTTATAACATGTATGTTATAAATATATAACTTTAGGGAGATTTTGTCAACATAAAAGTTTAGATTCTATAATAGATTGTTTTCCCTATAGGCAGTGAGTAAGATTGTCCAAATCTTCCTTTTAGTATAAGCAGTGAAAGAGCTTGTGCCACATCAAATTTTCGTATGAATAATGAAGGAGAAAATCTGATGTGGACCAGCCTTTAACTGCGACGTCTTATTATGCCCAAAAGATGAAATTTCTCAGGAGTGACTTGCAATACGAAACGTAAAAACTATTGAAATTTGATTTAGAAATTCTTCTGTTGCGAATGTAAAATCCTCGTAAGACTGCCAGGACGGCAGTCTAGCGAACCTTAGCCAGGACGGCGAATGTGAGTGCTAGAGAATTTTACATGAGCAAAAGACTAGAATTCCTTAATCAAATTTCAAGTTTCGAGTTCGTATTGCAATGCTCACAAGAGAAATTTCATACTTTTATTTTAGTGGTAATATTTCTTCTAATCTACTTTTTAAAATACTAGATAGAATTCCAATAAAATACCCTGTAACAATCGCTGAAATTAATAATACCGGTAAATACACATATATTCTTAAATCATTAATTATAAAAGCGGCCACAAGTAGCTGACCTACATTGTGAAAAACAGATCCACAAACACTTATTGAAGGTATACTTAAGTGATTCTTAAGATACTTGTAAAGCAATACCATTACTATATTACTTAGCACTCCGCCTGCAATGCTAAACATAAAGGCTGACATGCTTCCACCAAAAATAGAACCTAATAAGGTTCTTAAAATCATTATTAAAAATGCTTCTTTCCACCCTAGTATTATTAATGCAACTAACGATATAGAATTAGCAAGCCCTAATTTTATTCCTGGAAATAGCACTGGAATCTGAGCCTCAATTAAATAAATAACTAATGCTATTGCAACTAACATACTGAGTAAAACCATTCTTTTAGTCTTTCCCATATTTTCACCTACATTTTTTTAATTTAAAAAGTCCCACCATCAATACCTTTATTTGCTTCGCCTTCAATACTAATCATAAGTTTATTAGGTAAACATACAATCATCCCACCTGGCTCTGATATACTTCCACTTTTAACACACTCTTTATGTGCACAATCAGAATCTTTTACCTTAACACCATCATGAGTAACTAGTATGGTATTATAATGGCCATCTTTTGTTTTTATAGTAAACTCTTGTGGCTCTTTTACCTTATTTAAATCAATAGTTCTAATCACTGTACCGGCGCTTTTAATAACTGCAATATTTTCTGACCCCTTGATTGCGATTTTGTATATTAAAGCTACACTAAAAGATATTACTACAATAATTAAAAGTATTATGAAAACTATTTTATCGCCCTTTTTCATAAATAAACTCCTTGTTCGTTAGGTTAAAACTATCTTTAAGGCCTGATGTAACATATATTTTTTTATCCGAGGTAACAAAAATAGCATCTACACCTTTAATAGACTCTATCAATTTAATCCCTTTTTCAAGTCCCATGATATAAGTACTTGTAGATAGTGCATCTCCATCAATTGATTTATCCGATACTATAGTTGTACTTATGATACCTTTATCTGCTGGATACCCAGTTTTAGGATCAAATATATGATGATACCGCACACCATCCTTTATAAAATATCTCTCATAATTGCCTGATGTAACCACGGATTTATCAGTAAAACTAACAGTTCCTAAGTATTCTCCACGCGTATCTAATGGATTTTGTATTCCTATATTCCAGCTAGTTCCGTCTGGTTTGCTTCCTACAGCATAAACATTACCACCTAAATTTATAAGCGCACTGCTAATCTTATTATCTATTAAAACCTTCTTTATTTCATCAGCCGTATATCCCTTTGCTATAGCGCCCAAATCTATAGCTTGGCTCGCTCGCCTTAACTTGATAGTTGAATTTTTTTCATCCAGAATAATATCATTATAATCAACTAGCTTTAATTTTTCATCAATTTCATTTTTTGTTGGAACTCTCTCCTTGTCAGTACCTATACCCCATAGCTTTACAATTGGTTCTATAGTTACATCAAGGGCACCTCCAGTTAATCTACCATATTTAACAGCTTCTTTTATTACGTAATATGTATCGGCGCTAAGTTTCTCACCTGAAATTCCAGATTTAGCATTTAATTTTGTAATTTCAGAAGTTTCAATATTAACAGACATTTTATCTTCTATATCATTTACCCTCTTTAATGCTTTCTCGGTTGCTTTTTCTGCGTTTCCACCATATACCTTTAATTGAACAATTGTGCCCATTAGGTAGGTCTCTTTTTCAACAGGTTTTGTATTACCTTTGCAAGATGTTAAAAGTATTGAAATAGACAATAATAACAGTATACGACATGTTTTACGTGAACCTTTTATGGTACATCACCACCCCTAGATTGTTTTTAAATACAATATATATTATAGCATATATGTATTTAAAATAACCTCCCTATATTACTTGAAATATCCATAAAAACACGTAAAAAGTTCTTTATGTCTTTGTAATTTTACAAACACTATTACAGATATAATAATATCAGACTTTTCAGAAAGCTACAATCATTTTTCAACTTTATCAATTTAAACTGCATTATAAAGAATAAAGGTATAGAATTAAAACTCTATACCCATTTTTGAATAATATTAAATTTATTTAATTCTAATAATCCCTTTGATCCCCATTTAAAATATTCTCTATTTCTACTGCTATTTCACGACCTTTTTTGTAAGAATTAAGCCTATCCTGTGGGATAGAGTCTTTATATCTGTCCTCACCTGAAAGAAAATCTACGATTCCTTTCTTTGCACTTGGCACATCTCCAACGTGGTCTATTCCATTAACTTCTCTTATTTTTGAATTGTCCATGAATATTCCTCCTTATATTTCTTAAAGATACCTAGTATTTTTTAATACTCCTGCATCTTTAATATTATAATTATAGACTTCCCAATTTATAATTTTTAATGTATTAATGCATTACTTGAGACTTATGGAAGTGTTATTTTGCTTAAGATTGGTTATCTAAAATAATATAAACTTATATATAATTCTATAAATTGCATATATGATAAACATATGTTATACTAATTTAAATTTTATAGTATAATATTTAAATAATTTCTAGGGGAGGGTACTTATGGAAGATAATCTTAAAGATACTTTAAGAAAAAATATGCTACATCAAAGAAAAAGTATGAAGATTCAAGATGTAAGTAATTTTAGCAATAAAATTATAGGCACAATTATGGAGTTACCTGAATTTATAAATTGCAAAAATATCATGTTATACCTAAGTTTCAATAAAGAAGTTGATACATATCCTCTTGCCAAGTGGTGTTTGGATAACGGTAAAACAGTAATTGCACCCTATTGCATACAATCTAAGCGAGAAATAATACCTTTTAAAATAAATAATCTTACTACTGATCTTTCTAAATCTAGTATTGGTGTTATGGAGCCAAAACATGACTCATTAGATAAAGTTAATATTGAGGATATAGATTTAATAATAGTTCCCGGCGTAGTATTTGATAAACATTGCAATAGGATAGGTTTTGGTGCTGGTTATTATGATAGATTTTTACCTAAAAAGACGAAACTTACTCCTACTATAGGCATAGCCTATGACTATCAAATAGTTGATAAAGTGCCCACTGGTGAATATGATGTGCCATTGGATTTCATAATCACTGAAAAAAGAATAATATTTCCCGAATAGCTAGTTTTAAATTTCTTAAAATAATTATATTATACCGATGTTGGAGGTGATCACTTTGAAAAAAAGAATAGCTGCTTTCTTTGATATTGATGGTACTCTCTATAGAGATAGTTTAATTAGTGAGGTATTCAAAAAATTGATTAAAAGCGAAATAATAGAAAATGATAAATGGTACAAAGAAGTAAAACCCTATTATGTTAAATGGGATAAGCGAATAGGAAATTATGATAATTACCTGCTTAAAATGGCTGATATTTATACCGAGGCCATAATTGGACTTCATAAGTGTCAAATCGAGTTTATTGCTAAGCAAATTGTAAAGCAAAAAGGGGATAGGGTTTATACCTACACCCGTGATAGAATTAAATGGCATAAGAGCCAGGGTCATATCATTATCACTGTATCAGGCAGTCCAATAGAACTTGTACGCGAAATGTCTATAAAATACGGGTTTGATGATTATATAGGAACAAAGTATCAATTGAATAAAGATAATATTTACACTGGTGCTATTATTCCTATGTGGGATAGTGTTAGTAAGCATGCCGCCATAGAACATTTTGTTTGTAAATATAATATTGATTTGGATCAAAGTTATGCTTATGGAGATACTTCCGGAGATTACTCTATGTTAAAGTTAATTAGTAACCCTACAGTAATAAACCCTACTAAAGAACTACTCCTAAAAATTCTAGACGATGATGCATTAAAAGAAAAAATTAATATAATGCTAGAAAGAAAAGATGTGGTTTACAAGCTAAAACCAGAGCACATTGAAATATAATATTTTAATCTAAAAAATTAAAAACAGAATGGAAGTCCGCAACCTTCCATTCTGTTTATTATTTTTTGGTTGAAAATTTCTTTTTGGATACTACCGAATAAACAATCCATATGAGAAATAAACTTCCAATTGTTATATTTGTTATTACATTTTTTAATAAAGGTAACCCTTGTCCGAGGAAAGTACCAATTAGAATCATTCCTCCCATTGAAATTAAAACAAGCTTATTTAGTTTTATATATTCATCTAAATTTTCGCCCTTATATTTTTTCCCCTGCTTCTTCTCAAAATTCAAACCAGAAACAACAGCCGATGCACCCATCATAATAAATATAATAGTAAATACACTATCGCCTATACCCATTTGGACTACCCCCATTCTACTTATCTTTAAGAATAGTATATCATAAGTATAGATGAAAGCGAAAAAAGTCTAGGGGTGCATAACAGTTAATAATTGTTATGCACCCCTAATGAATACCCAAAGTAGTACCTAAAAATCAGCTGAATAGCAACTTTGGAATTTCTCCGAAGTGACTTGCAATAAGAAACGTATAAGCTATTAAATTTGATTTAGAATTTCTTAATCGAATTTCCAGTTTTAAGTTCGTTTGCAATGCACGCAGGAGAATTTTTTTGTTCTATTATTTTAAATTTCTTTTAATAAATTTGCCATTTCTATTGCAGTTACTGCAGCATCATACCCTTTATTACCTGCTTTTGTACCCGCTCTTTCAATAGCTTGCTCGATATTCTCAGTAGTAAGAATTCCAAAAATAATTGGAACTCCTGTTTCGAGTGATACAGATGCAATTCCCTTAGTTACCTCACCAGATACATATTCATAATGAGATGTAGCGCCTCTTATTACTGCTCCTAAACATATCACACCATCATACTTACCAGACTTAGCCATTTTTTTTGCAACTAGAGGTATTTCAAATGCACCAGGCACCCATGCAATTTCAACATTTCCTTCTGTAACTCCGTGACGTTTTAAACCATCTAGTGCTCCCGTTAATAATTTTCCACCTATAAATTCATTAAATCTTGCTACTATAATCCCAAATTTTAAACCTTCTGCTATTAATTTACCTTCATACGTTATCATTTCTATTCCTCCTATTAATTTAATATCATATTGTTTACTTGAATGTGCTTAACACTTATACTCGTTCAGGGTCAAGTAAATGTCCCATTTTTTCTCTTTTAGTTTGCAAATAGAACTTATCTTTTTCATTGTGATTCATCACTATTGCTACTCTTTCAACTATGTCAATACCATAGCCTGAAATTCCTGTTATTTTTTTAGGATTGTTAGTCATGAGTCTTATTTTTGTAGCACCTAATAGTTCCAATATCTGAGCTCCAATGCCATAATCTCTCATGTCTACAGGGAAACCTAAAGCTACATTTGCTTCTGCGGTATCCATTCCTTTATCTTGAAGATTGTATGCCTTTAGCTTATTAATTAACCCTATTCCACGTCCTTCCTGCCTCATATAAAGCAATATTCCATTTTTCTCTTTTGCTATTGCTTTCATGGCCGCATCATATTGTTCTCCACAATCACATCTCATAGAGCCTAGTGCATCTCCAGTAAGACACTCAGAGTGCACCCTAACAAGTACAGATTCACTACTTCTTACATCACCTTTGACTAATGCTACATGATGCTCTCCATTTATCTTATTAACAAATCCATAGATAGTAAATTCACCATATCTAGTTGGCATTTGTGCCTCCGTAACCATTTCTACAAGGCATTCAGTTTTTCTCCTGTAAGCAATTAAATCTACTATGGTAATCATTTTCAAATCATGTTTTTTCACATAATCCATAAGCTCTGGTACCCTAGCCATTGATCCATCTTCATTCATAATTTCACAAATCACACCTGCAGGATATAACCCTGCAAGTCTTGCTAAATCAACAGCAGCCTCTGTATGACCGCCCCTATTTAATACGCCACCCTCTCTTGCTGCTAGAGGAAATACATGGCCTGGTCTATTGAAATCTTTTGATGAAGCCTCCGAATCTATCACCTTTAATATAGTAGTTGCCCTCTCTGCAGCTGATATTCCTGTAGTGGTAGTTACAGCATCAATAGAAACAGAAAATGCTGTTCCATGCACATCAGTATTATTTACCACCATCTGATTTATATTTAACTTATCTAATCTATCTTTAACTATAGGCATGCATATAAGTCCACGTGCATACCTAGCCATAAAATTTATGTTTTCCTGAGTAGCTTTCTCGGCTGCTATAATTAAATCTCCTTCATTTTCCCTATCTTCATCATCTACCACAACAACCATTTTTCCATTTTTAATATCTTCTAAAGCTTCTTCAATAGTATTAAATTTATACATTTTTCCACCCCTTAATTATCACTTTGTGCTGTAATCATCACTTTTGGCGATGTAATGTTATTTGCTGTGTCTACAACTGATTGCTTATACAAATCCATTTTTTTCGAGAAAATCCATACCAATAGATTTCTTTTTTTCTGGAGCTTCACCATATTTAAGCAGTTTTTCAATATACTTCGCCATCATATCACTTTCAAGGTTAACCTCGTCACCTACTTTTTTACTAATTAAAGTAGTTTCACCTCTTGTATGAGGTATAATTGATACTTTGAAAATGTTTTCATCAACATATGCTACAGTTAAACTAATACCGTCAATTGCAATCGATCCTTTATGTACAATATACTTTAATATATCCACTGTAGTTTCTACAGACACCCAAGTGGCATTTTCTTCGATGCAAAAATCTACAATAGTTCCTATTCCGTCAATATGTCCACTTACTATATGGCCTCCTAACCTATCACTAGCCATTAATGCCCTTTCCAAATTGACATGAGAACCAGATTTCAATTTCCCTAAATTACTACTTCTTATAGTCTCCGCCATTACATCTACACTGAAGCTATTTTTATTAAATTCTGTTACGGTAAGGCACACTCCATTTGTGCTAATACTGTCACCAATCTTTATTCCACATATAACCTTTGTAGCTTTTATGGTAATTCTCGCAGACCTCGCACCTTTTTCTATAGACTTTATTTCTCCAATTTCCTCAATTAACCCTGTAAACATCTATTCACGTACCCTTCTATCATAATGTCCTCGTTAAATCTAGTTACTTCAGTATCCGTAAGCAATATAGCATCACTTACATGTTCTATTCCCTGTCCTCCTACTGGAGTCTTACCTGTTGTTCCGCCGAATATTTTCGGGGAAATAAAAGTAATAACCTTATCAACGATGCCTTCTTCTAATGCAGCATAATTTAGAGTACTGCCACCCTCAATCAAAATACTATCTATCCCCATATCACCTAGTACTCTCATTAAATAGTTTAAATTCACTCGGTTATTTTTACTTGGCGTTATAATAACTTGTGCGCCTTTTTGTTTAATAGCTTCAATTTTTGTCTCTTTCGCAAATTTTGTTGTAACGACAATAGTTTTTGTTTTTTCATCACATTTTAACACCTTTGCATCTATTGGTATTTTTGCTGTGCTATCTATAATTATCCTTATTGGGTTTTTGCTAATTATGCATTCTCTTCTTGTAGTAAGTTCTGGATCATCACTTAGGACAGTTCCAATTCCCACCATAATTCCAGTTACCATATGCCTTAATTCATGCACATACGCTCTAGATTTTTCATTACTTATCCACTTTGACTCACCAATAGAAGTTGCTATTTTTCCGTCTATTGTCATAGCAGTTTTCATGATGCAAAATGGCTTTTTATGAGTTATGTATTTTACAAATATTTCATTTGTTTTCTTTATTTCAGTTTCCATTATGCCCGTAGTTACTTCTATGCCACTACTTCTTAGAATTTCTATTCCCTTCCCTGCAACTAATGGGTTAGGGTCTATCATTCCAATTACCACTTTAGATATTTTATTTTGCACTATAGCATCAGCGCAAGGTGGCGTTTTACCATAGTGTGCGCAAGGCTCTAAAGTTACATACATTGTTGCACCTTCTACATTTTCTTTGGCATTTTTAAAAGCATTTACTTCTGCATGTGGTCCACCAAAATATTCATGATACCCCTCACCGATTATCCTATTATCTTTTACAATAACAGCGCCAACCAATGGATTAGGATTTACAAACCCCACCGCTTTTTTAGATAATTCAAGTGCTCTTCTCATATAATAATTATCCAATTTATCACCCCTAATTCTATAATTCTGGTGCCAATCTTCATAAATATTTCTCTCTTAGTATGCATAACTTTGATCAAATAAAATCATATATGTGGCTAAAATAATAAAAGCCCTGAAAACAAAGTTTTCAGGGCTCAATAAGCTAATTATATATCTAGTTAAATCATCACCTACCGGTGCTGTTCACTAAATATATTCACAATAAAATATAAAAGCAGTATTAACTATTTTTCATAGTTAATAAATGAAAATCTCCTATATTTATCATTATTCTCCTTCTCTCATCCAGACTTTACTGTCGGCTCTGGAATTAAACCAGATCTACCTTTCGGCTCGCGGGCTATACCGCCGGTTGGGAATTTAACCCTACCCTGAAGGATCTATTAAATTTTCAACTTAAGAATACCACTTTGTTATTTTAATGTCAAGCGAATCTTATAAATATAAACAATTAATCAAAATATTAGCTATAAACACTTTTAAATGATTTATTTGTTTTTTTTATTTCTTGTTTCATTATTTTTAATATTTACATCATTCGTATGCATATCTTTGTCATTATCAGTTCTCTTAATTCCTACTGAAGATAATTGCTCATTAGTAAGTTTCTGCTTTATACTCATTTAAAACACTCCCCTTTCTTCATTTATATTTTCCACTGGAAGAGAGATTTATACTACTATGATTTTCCCATCTATTCTAAAAAATTTATAAATTTTTATCTTGTAATAATTTTATATTTATATATAAGTTAATTAATCTTTAATTTACCGCTTTACATAACTAACGTAATAAAGTAATATTGTATTTATAGAATTCATAAAGGAGTGTTAATAATGAAAATTAAATTTAACTTACTAATTGTGGCAATACTTTCAACCGCTATTTTATCTGGCTGCGGAAACACCCCCACAGCTGATAATTCTTTAAAAGATATACAAGACAAAAAAGAACTAATAATTGGTCTTGATGATAACTTTCCACCAATGGGATTTAGAGATAAAAGTGGTGAAATTGTAGGCTTTGACATTGATATGGCAAAAGAAGTAGGCAAGCGAATGGGCGTAAAAGTAACCTTTAAACCAGTAGAATGGGACGGAATTATATTAAGTCTAAACAATAAAGATATTGATGCCATATGGAATGGATTAACAATAACAGATAAGAGAAAAGAACAAATTGCTTTTTCTAAAGTATACCTTCAAAATAAGCAAACAATTATTGTAAAAAACAAGTCAACTATTTCTAAAAAAAGTGATTTAACTGATAAAATTGTAGGTTTGCAAATGGGTAGCAGCAGTGAAGCTGCACTTGCTAAAGATTCACTACTTACTAACTCACTAAAGGAGGCCAAGAAATATTCAAACAATACAGAAGCGCTACTCGATTTAAACGCTGGTCGTATTGATGCTGTTATAGTGGATGAGGTAGTTGGAAGATACTATGCTAGTAAAAAACCTGGTGATTATAAAGTTATTAATGAAAATCTAGGAGTAGAAGATTATGGCGTAGGTATAAGAAAAACTGATACAAGCCTTACTGCAGAAATAAATAAACAACTAGATGAAATACAAAATGATGGAACTGCCAATACTATATCAAAGAAATGGTTCGGCAAAGATATAATCAAATAATAATTATGAATTTTTTCTGAAGGAGTGTTAGATTTGGCTAATTTTATAGACATTACAACTTATATTTTAAAAGGGAGCCTCTTTACAATTGAATTGTATTTTGCAACAATAATCTTTTGTTTGCCTCTTGGAATAATAGGCGCACTAATCAAAGTTTCAAATTTAAAAATACTTAGTAAGATTGTGGACCTCTATACTTGGTTATTTCGCGGAACACCCTTACTTCTCCAACTGTTTTTTACATATTTCGGGTTACCTATTATAGGCATTAAATTTTCTCCTTTTACTGCAGCCGCTCTTACCTTTTCTTTGAATTACGGAGCTTATTTTACAGAAATATTCAGATCCGGTATTCAATCTATAGATAAAGGCCAATACGAGGCCGCTAAAGTCTTAGGCATGAATTATAGACAAACTATGTCAAAAATAATACTACCCCAAGCCTTAAAACGGATAATTCCACCAACTTGTAATGAGGCGATTACTCTAATAAAAGATACCGCTTTAGTAGCTGCAATTGGATTACAAGATTTACTAAGAGCTGCTAGGGAAATTGTAACTAGAGATTTTACAATCGCTCCTTTTTTTATTGCCGCAATAATATATTTAATCTTTACTTCTCTTATTGTGTTGGCTTTTAAAAAGCTTGAAAAAAAATATTCAATATACGAATAAAGAACAATGTGATAAATAAAGGATGGTGCTACTATGGATTTACTCAAGATATGTAAAATAAATAAAAGTTATGATAAAACCCAGGTTTTAAAGAATGTATCTTTAAGTTTGAAAAAAGGCGAGGTAATATCAATTATCGGTCCTTCTGGCTCTGGGAAAAGCACTCTGCTTAGGTGCATAAGTGGTCTTGAGCATATGGATAATGGACTCATTGAATTTAATGGCGTAACTATTGCAGAATCTAAAAAGAAAATTAATAATATTGAATCAATTAATGCTGCTAAAAAAATAGGTATGGTTTTTCAAAACTTCAATCTATTCCCTCATAAAACCGTTCTTGAGAATATAATTGAAGCTCCTATTATAGTAAATAATATAGATAAGAAAGATGCTATAGACATTGCAGAAAAATTACTTTTAAAAGTGGATTTATTAGATAAAATAAATTCTTATCCTTGTACTCTCTCTGGTGGACAAAAGCAAAGAATTGCAATTGCTAGATGTCTTGCAATGAATCCAGAATTAATTCTTTTTGATGAACCAACTTCTGCATTAGACCCTGAACTAGTCAGCGAAGTGTTGAAGGTCATTAAATCTCTTGCCATTGATAAAATATCACTCATAGTAGTTACCCATGAAATGCAATTTGCAAGAGAAATATCAGATAGAATTATTTTCATGGAAAATGGAGAAATACTAGCGAACTCCACTCCTGAATTACTATTTTCTAATTCTAACCATGCCAGGGTAAAACAATTTTTAAACCTTGCATAGCTATGAAATCAAACCTTTATAAAAATTATAAAAAATTCAACTATAGGAATGACACTTTTTCCATGGCTTCTATGTCTTAATTCACAAATCAATTAATTATTAAATCACATTTTTCTAACATGTATTATATAATATTTAGAATTAATATATAAAAAGGAGCATTACTGATCACAATTTCAATTAAATCTAAATACAATAAATTTTTGGCATCTTGGGGAATAATAAATTTTTATGGCCCCCTAACTTCAAGAAAATCAACATTTAAGGAAATTAATAACCACAATAACAAACAAAAACACCCAATCAAAATATCCGATATAAGCATGATTAGAGGGTTTAATTAATATAAGATAGAAATGAAGATACTGATGTTATATGGAATGGATTAACAATAACAGATAATAGAAAATAAAAAAACAGGAATTATTATCTACGTGGTAACATGTGAGATAATAATTCCTATTTTCACTTATTTACTATACTAATTACTATTTAATAATTAAATTAAGAGCTTGGTCTAGATCGGCAATAATATCCTCAACATTTTCAAGACCTACTGCCAATCTTATTAAACCATCACTTATACCAGCTTCTAATCTTTCCTCTGGTGAATATGGTGAATGAGTCATTGAAGCAGGATGTTCAATTAAAGTTTCAGCATCTCCTAAACTAACAGCTATACTACAAAGCTTAGTGGAATTTATAACCTTTTTACCTTCTTCAATTCCACCCTTTATTACAAAAGCAATAATCCCGCCTGGAAGATCCATTTGTTTTTTTGCTAATTCATATTGAGGAAAACTTTTAAGTCCTGGGTAATATACGTTTTCTACTGCTGGATGGGCTTCTAAAAATTCAGCTACAGCCATTGCATTTTTGCAATGTCTTTCCATTCTTATTTCTAGTGTTTTCATTCCTCTTATAATCAAAAATGCATCAAAAGGACTTAAACTAGCTCCAGTCATATCCTTAACACCAAATAATCTAACTCCGTCAATAAATTCTTTAGATCCAACAGCAAAACCAGAAATTACGTCTCCATGCCCATTTATAAATTTAGTTCCAGAGTGTACTACAACGTCTGCACCTAGTTCTAATGGTCTTTGTATGTATGGAGTGCTAAATGTATTATCCACTATAACCATACAATTTTCTTGTGCGTGGGCAATCTTTGATATTTCCTCAATATCTGTTATAAGCAATGTTGGATTTGCAGGTGTTTCTAAGAAAATAACTTTTGTATTTTCTTTCATAGCATTTCTAACATTTTCTGGATTTGAAACATCAACAAAAGTAACTTCAACACCATATCTAGAAATACCATGAGCCAAAAATGCATGAGTACAGCCATAAAGCGTTTGTGCTGCAACTATATGATCTCCAGCCTTTAACGCTGTCCACATAGTTGAAGATATAGCTCCTATGCCTGATGCCATAGACATACAAGCTTCTCCACCTTCAAGCATGGCCAATTTTTCTTCTAAAACTGTATTAGTAGGGTTCCCAAGTCTTGTATAAATATAGCCATCTTCCGTTCCTGCAAATCTATTTCCACCTTGCTGTGCTGAATCAAAAACAAAAGTAGCTGTTTGATGTATTGGAGTAGCCAATGCACCATATTGATCTTTCTTATTGCCTCCATGTATAGCTTTAGTTGCAAATCCACTATTACGTAAATGTTCTCTATCCATTACAATTCCCCCCAAAGTAATTTTTTCTTGGTTTATAAATATATAAGCAACTATCCTGCTATTTATTACTAAAATATTCTTTTAATTATTATATTAAATTTTTACTATAGCCATCAAAAACATACCAACATAAACATAACTGAATTATACTAAAAAGCATAAATCCAACAGTTGCCAGGTACGTCTCTCCTAAAATTAATACTTGAGCAATAAGGCTCATAATTAATATCCCACCCATTACAGCAGACACAACCCATGACCTACTATTTCCTTTTCTAAAACTAAAGATTGCTGCTATAATATTTCCGAGTCCAAATACTAGGATTGCAATAATACCAGGAGTAACCCAGCTATCAAATGGAACTTTTGATAGCCATTCTTTTGGATACTCAATAAATATTCCATCACTTGAACTTACCATCATTACTCCAATGCAAATAGCGCCCACTGCTAACATCAAGTCGTAAACCCCTAATAAATTTTCTCTTATTTTTTTCAATTTACATTACCACCTTTTACTCTATAACCTTTCTAGCTCTATATTTAGAATAATTAAATTCATACCAGGAATCGCCTTCTAATAACTCTTTCTTCATATTGTTTATATAAGTATTTATCTCACTAGAAATGAAAGCGTTAGAATCATCTTTTAGTCTTAATATCTCTGGAATAGCATCATATGATAAAGTTTTTAGATATTGTACATCAATTTTCTGAGTTTTATAATATATGTCTATATTTTTTTCAGCAATTATTCTATCTACATTAATATAGTTCACTAATATAAACATACTCAAAACAATTACTATTAAAATCTTATTAAGTGGTATTCTTCTATTCCAAATGCCAATTACCGCTACTATAAATAACATAAATAACATCAGCATAAATATATGAACGAAAATCCTTAAATAGGTAAATCCATAAGTTTGCTCATATAAAGACATCTTATAATGAGCTGAAAATAGCATGTTTAATGTAAATGCTACAAGCACGGTTAAAAATACATTGGATATTATATTTATTGTCTTATTGTCCTTTTTAATAAATTTCATACTGCTTAGTAATATTGTAAAATTAATTATTGTAACAGCCACAAGCTCAAAGAACCCTTTTCTTGCATATTCTGAATAAGTAAATTCGTGAGGAAGAAAATTATCCCCTCCACCATAAAGATAAGAAAACTGTACTATTGAAAATAAAAGATATACTATATTTATCATAAAAATGATTGTTAAAACAGTAACTGGCTCCCATTGTATATCCTTATTTTTAGTTCTGCCCCCATCACAGCTATATTTAAAGCTCCATATATATGAAAATATAATTATGAAAGTTATGATAATAACTAATAAACTGCCTATGATTTTACCTACGTCTATATCCTTAATTCCAATTGAAAAATTGGTTACATAGTCCTTGAATACCATATCTGCTGATGTTAATAAAACTAAAATAACAATTAATAATGGGATAGAAATAATTACTCCTCTTAATATATTTTTCTTCGTAGAACTTATTTCTTTTTTATTTCTCGTAGTTATACTACATTTACTAAATGTAAAAGGCTTACAAGCATTCTCTACAATAGCTTTAATGCCTATGCTAATCACTTTCTTTATTACATCTGCACTATCCCATTTTATATTCTCATACCTAATTAATACTGTACTTACTCCAGCAAGTACCAATATCATAATCCCGTTAAACAAGTTCAAAACATTATTAGAGTGAATAGAATAATTTAATGCTATTAGCAATGTAGGAATAATGGTAATATATCCAATACTATTTTTAATCCTAATCTTTTCTCTTACACTCCATAAAAAAAATCCCATGAACATAATATAAAAAATAGGAATAGAAACACCAATTTGTTTACCATTAAAAAATCTTTCACAAATTATTGATAAAATAAGTGCAATGCCCATAGTATATATTTTTTCATGTATACCAATTTGGGAATCTATGTTTTTTATTTCCTTCATACGTTTTTTCTTTAATAGTTGCATATTATTATACTTATAATCTGGATAAGAAAACAACAAGTCTTCCACTGATTTTAACCAACTTTCACTATAATCTTGCTCTATACATTCTTCCAATAAAATTCTCAAATAATTTATATCACTTCTACGAAATTCTTCTTTTTCAGATAAAGAAATCCATTTTAGACCATCCATATCTAAATTACCTACAGATTTTTCAATTTTTTTTATTGAAAAATCAAAATTATCACTTACACTTTCTATATTAACTAAATAAGTTTCTGTATATAAACAAGACTGTGTATTAAGTTTAAAAACAACTTTATAAGGCATATTTATTTCCTCTGTAATCACGCGTCCAATTGCATTATCAGCACTTTCCCATCCATTAATTTCTCCTTTTACAAAAAAATTAATATCTTCTTTATTTTCTTTATGACCATATGCCATAAGAACCCTATTATCTTTTATAATAATAGCTTGCACAAACCTCTTCTCCATTATAAGTACCCCCCGCAATTTTAATGTTCTATCCTGCATTCAAACATATTCCCTGATATGCATTTCAACTCTCTACAAATTCTATATTACTACTATACGAGTTATTTATCAATATATTTTTATTGTTTTTCAATAAAAATATATTGATTTGCGTTTATATTCAATTTTACAATTCTATAATTGTAAAATATGAATAATATCTTACTCCTGTGTTAACAAATAATATAAATGTAGCTTTTAATTGTAAATTTTGATATAATATTAGCTGATGCTTATGACTTAATTGGAATTTTATACATTAACTATCGAATGAATATTAATGTTCAATGTAATATAGAAAGGATGATTAAATTAACATGCTTTATTATTTAGCAACTTCTATAAATTTGGGATGGAATCAATTTTATATTGCTGTTTCAAAATCTTCTGACCCTGAATTACAGATTTTAATAACCCTATTGGTTTTTATTATATTATATCTTTGGAACAACAAATTGGAAGCCATTTGCTGTGTATTTAATATTGGAATTACTGGCTTTACCAATTTGATGCTTAAAAACACTGTACAACGATCTAGACCCCTGGGAGTAAGATTAGTTGAAGCTGATGGCTATAGTTTCCCTAGCGGCCATTCTTCGATTTCTACAGCTATTGGTATTGTTCTTATTTACTTTATACTTAAGCGAATGAAGAATAAAAAAATTGCCTATCTACTTAGCTGTTTTATATTCGCATATTTAATTCTTGTAGGAGTTAGTAGGGTTTATGTGGGTGTTCACTATCCAACAGATGTGCTTGGTGGATGGGTTATCGCTATACTATGGTCTTTCATTAGTCTTGCAGCTTATAGGTTTTGTATGAACAAAGGACTAAACGAGTATTTAGATAAACATTTCACTATTAAACTTAATATTTTTAAACATAAACCAAAATCTAAATAGTTTTACTATACTATAAAGCCCTAATTATTCATAATTGAATAATTAGGGCTTTACCTTTAAATATTTTTTTTATTATTCTTTACAACTTTACCATATTTTTTTATAAATATAAATCTTCAAATTAGTATTCTCGCAGGCTCTAGTGCATGGATCTCATATGTGGTTTTATATTCAAGATTTATTGGTGAATGCTTAATCTATAATAAAACTATATTTTCCATTAATTTGAGCTTAATGATACTAGCCTTAATATTAATATATTATCTATTAATAAACACTAGAAAGCAATACAGTTCAGTATAAGCATAAAAAAACATTAGATAAGTATATTACTTATCTAATGTTTTTTGTGTTAAAATTTATTTTTAATTGAAGTTATAATATTATTTATCTAAACCCTTAGCTATAACCTCTTTAACCTCTGTTTTTATATGCTCTGCTCTTGTTCCAAATATTGCTTGAATGCTGTCACCAACTTCAAGAACTCCCGCAGCTCCTAATTTCTTAAGTTCTGCCTTATCAACATTTTTAGCATCTACAACACTTACACGTAAGCGAGTAATGCAAGCATCTAAATTTGTTATATTTTCTTTTCCACCTAATGCTTTTAATACTAATATTGCATGTTCTTGACCTTTAAGATTAGTTTTTGTAGTACTTGTGCCTTCTTCTTCATCTACTTCACGACCTGGAGTTTTAAGATTCCATTTTCTTATAACAAAACGGAAGCCGAAGTAGTAAATCACTGCTAATGCTAATCCTACAGGAATTACTAACCACCAAGTTGTTCTATTTGGAATTACACCAAATAACAAGTAATCTATAAGTCCACCTGAAAATGTCATTCCTATTTTAACATTTAAAAGCTGCATTGTCATAAATGATAATCCTGCAAATACGCAGTGAATTCCGAACAATACTGGTGCTACGAATAAGAATGAAAATTCAATTGGTTCTGTAATACCTGTTAAGAAAGAAGTTAGAGCTGCTGACCCCATAATACCAGCTATTAACACCCTTTTTTCAGGTTTTGCTTCATGAATCATTGCAAGTGCTGCTGCTGGAAGCCCAAACATCATAAATGGGAATTTACCGGCCATAAAGGTTCCTGCTGTAAATGATACTCCATCTTTTAACTGAGCCATAAAAATAGCTTGATCTCCGTTAACTACTTGACCAGCTTTGTTTATATACTCACCAAATTGATACCAAAATGGATTATAGAAAATGTGATGTAATCCAAATGGAATTAATGATCTTTCTATTACTCCAAATACGAAGGCTGATACTGTTGGATTAGCCTCAATCATACTTTTTGAGAAGACATTTAAACCATGTTGAATTGGAGGCCATACAAAACTCATTGCAATACCTATTCCAATTGCAGCTACTGCTGTAGCTATAGGTACAAATCTCTTACCTGCAAAGAATCCGAGGTAAGAAGGTAACTCAATGTTGTAATATTTTTTATATAATTGTGCCGCTACAATACCTATTATAATACCGCCAAATACTCCTGTTGAAAGTGTTGGAATTCCTAATACGTTTGCAAACTCTGGATGTGCATGACCCACTGTTAAATCTAGAGTGACTCCTGAGACAATACCTAAAGTTTTATTCATTATTAAGAACCCAACTATTGCTGCAAGTCCTGCAACTCCTTCGCCCTCGGCTAGACCTACCGCAACCCCTACTGCAAATAATAATGCAAGATTACCAAAAATAACATCGCCAGACTGTTCCATAATTTTAGCTACTAATTGGAACCAACCAGCATTAAATATCGGTGCATTTGCTAAAAATTGTTCACTTTGAAACATATTACCGAATCCAAGCAGTAACCCTGCAGCTGGTAATAGCGCTACTGGTAGCATTAAAGCTTTTCCTACCTTTTGTAAAACACCAAAAGCTTTTTTCATTTATATTCCCCTCTCTTTTGTGGCATGTATCAAAAACAAAAAACATGAGCAAAGTCATTATAATATTATAGCTTCACCTAAATGTAGCCATAATATTATAACAACTTTTGCTCATGCCTGATTGTATCAGTAACACGCAATTTTAATTATTAAATTAGTTTTCAGTGTAAACTTTTACACGATGATTCACACTCATTATCGTCTTATATATACATGATATCATGCATTATTAATTTTTTCAACATTTTTTTAACATTTTTAATAAAAATCAGCTTTTAATGTCCTCTGATCAAGTTATATTAATTTTCTATAAACTAAAAATAAGTTAACAAAGTGATAAATCATTTTGTTAGCTTATTTTTTGCAATTACATCTTTAGTTTTTTATATTACTTCTTATTTAACTGTGTTACCATTTTGATTCTTTTTCTGAGTTTTATCTTTAGTATCCTTAGAACCTGATTTTTTCTCTGTACCTTTTTTAGCTATGTTAATCACCCCTTCAATATGTGTTTATTATATTATTATTAACACTTTATTTAATTTAATACACATGATTGATTAACTAACATAAATATATTTATTTATAAATTTCCATATCCAAAATAGCCTTCTCAACTAGACTATCAATATCTAAAACTGATTCAGATTTAATTATCTCAATTAACCTTGGTTTTGTTTTTGGATGTTTAGGAACAAAAATTGTACAACAATCCTCATAAGGTAAAATAGAGGTTTCGTAAGTTTCTATTTTTCTTGACACATCTATAATATCTATTTTATCCATAGCGATCAGTGGTCTAAACACTGGTCTATCAGAAACATCATCACTTACTACAAGTCCCTCCATAGTTTGACTAGCTACCTGCCCTATGCTTTCTCCTGTAGTTACTGAATTTATGCCATATTTTTCGGCTAGAGCACACGCAAGCCTCATCATAAATCTTCTCATAATTATTGTTAATTCGTCTTCTCTACACTTTTCTATAATTTGCATCTGGATTTCAGTAAAAGGTACAACATACAAAGTCAATTTACCGGTGTATTCTTTTAAAATACTAGTTAATTGCTTTACCTTATCCTTTGCTCTTTCACTAGTATACGGATGGCTATGATAATAAACTGCATGAAGTTCTACCCCACGTCTTGCCATCATGTAGCCTGCAACAGGTGAGTCTATACCTCCTGATAACATAAGCATAGTACTACCATTCATTCCATAAGGTAATCCACCCACTGCCTTTATTCTTTTAGCATAAATGTATGCCATATTTCTTATTTCAACATTTATTGTACACTCTGGATTATGTACATCTACACTTACGTCTTCGTTATTTTGTAATATATAACCCCCTACTTTTCGACTTACGTCCATAGACCCTGGGCTAAATTTTTTGTTTGCTCTATTAGTTTCTACTTTAAAAGTTTTAGCGGCGCTTTCTATCATGTCTAAAAGTGCTTGCTTTTCAATACTCTCCATAGAAGCTTCAACCTGTGTAACTACGCAAACCTCCATTACTCCAAAAACATTTTTAACCTTCTCTATAATTCCCTCCATCATTTCTGAGTATATAAACCATCTTCCTTGATCTTCAACAAATTCGTAATTTAAGTCTCTTATAGCATTTTTTATATTGTCTTTAAGTTTTTTTTCGAATTTACCTCTGTTGAGCCCTTTTAAAAAGATTTCTGGTGCAAATTTTACTAAAATTAATTTTCTCATCTTTTGACACTCCTTCTGTAATGCATTATCTTTTGTTCATCTTTCTTAAAAACTTTAGTGATTTATTTAATTCGATTATAACATAGTCTATTTCATCCTTATTATTGCACTCTGAAAAACTAAACCGTATAGTTCCACCTTGCTCCTCTAAACTTCTTCCAAGTGCCTTTAATATTTCACTACTTTTATGATTTTTAGAAGAACATGCTGAACCTGTAGACACATATATCCCTTTTGCTTCTAATGCATGAAGTAATACTTCTCCTTTAATCCCTTTAAATGAAACACTTAATATATACGGTATAAAATGATCTTCTAGTTTGCTATTAATTATAACATCATCTAACTTAGACAGTTTTTCTATAAAATATTTCTTTACCTCTAAAACACTGTTAAAATTCTCATGTTGATTTTTGCAGCTAGTCTCTACTGCAGTTCCAAATCCCACAATTCCAGCAAGATTTTCTGTACCAGATCTTAAATTTCTTTCTTGTCCTCCCCCATTTATTAAGCTACCCGGTATAAGTCCTTTCCGTATATATGCAAATCCAATTCCGCGTGGTCCATGTATTTTATGTGCACTAGTCGATAGTAAATCAATATTACACTTTTGTACATCAATAGGAATCTTTCCGTAACTTTGTACTGCATCCACATGAAATTTAGCCCTACTACTTTTCTCTTTAATTCGTTTTCCTATAAGCTCAATATCCTGCACTACACCTACTTCGTTATTAACGTGCATTACGCTAACAATTTGAGTATTCTTATCTATACTGTCTATAAGATTTTCTATATCAATTCTACCACTTTCATCTACATCAATATAAGTAACCTTTATTCCTAAATCTTCTAACGCCTTAAATGTGTCTAATACACTTGGATGCTCTATTTTAGTAGTTATTATATTTGAAGATGTTTTAGCAAACCCCTTTATAAGAAAATTATTACTTTCACTTCCTCCTGATGTAAATATTATTTCCTCACTGCTAGCATTTATGCTACTCGCAATATTTACCCTTATCTCTCTAAGTTTTTGCTCTGCCTTAAACCCCAAACTATGTGCTGAAGATGGATTACCATAATAATTTCTCATAGTACTACATACATCCTCAATAACTGCTTCATAAGGCTTAGTAGTTGCACTGTTATCTAAATATATTTCCATGCTTTTATCTCTCTCCTCTAAATATCGTTAAAGAATCCACTAACTGTATATATTAATTCTTACTATTTCGCTCTGTTTTATTTAATTATAAATATGTTAATTATTAATGTCAATAAATAAAAAAATATCCTAGAAAGGGTGAACCTGATATGGAGCTGATGATTATAGAATGGTTTAAGAAAAAAATTGAATTATCACTTATTACGATATAATTTATAGGTTAATGCTTACTTTTATGGTAAAATAAATTTATTGGAACATATAATTTATCAACTGACATTTGAGTAATTTCACAAAATTTAAATCGCTTAACCTTAGTATTACACATACAAATTGAAGGAGTGATAACCATGAAAATTACTGACAAAAAAAAGAGTATCCTTGCCGATATGTCTTTGCTTTTAGTTGCAATTTTTTGGGGCGGTGGTTTTATAGCTGTAAAAGGTGCTTTAGATAGTCTTACACCCTTTTATATTATGGCAATGCGTTTTAGTATTTCTGCGATTATTATGCTTTTAATTTTCAGAAAGAAGGTTAAACTTATTACTAAAAATGAACTTAAGGTTGGTACTTTGGTTGGACTTCTCTTGTTTTTAGGCTTTGCTGCTCAAACTATTGGTATGAAATATACAACTGCTGGTAAAAATGCTTTTTTAACTGGAACTAATGTAGTTATTGTGCCCTTCCTTTATTGGATAATTAGCAAAAAAAAGCCAGATACATATTCATTAATATCTGCATTTTTGTGTTTTGTTGGAATAGGAATGCTAACCTTAGATGGAGGTATACGTATTGGACTGGGTGATGGTTTAACTCTATTATGTGCAGTATTTTTTGCAGCTCATATAGTTTCTGTTGGATTTTTCACTGAAAAAGTTGATGCTATATCACTTGTAATAATACAGTTAGGTGCCGCTGCAGTATTTTCAATTATAGCCGCTTTAATTTATGAACCAATGCCACAATCATTAAATTCAGATACAATACTTGCAATTAGTTATTTAGCAATTTTTAGCACAATGATTGCATTTATTATACAAAATGTAGCTCAGAAATATACCACTTCTACTCATGCTGCTATTATCTTATGTTTAGAATCTGTTTTCGGTTCTATTTTATCTGTTGTAATGCTTAATGAGATATTTACATCAAAAATGATTTTAGGATGTTTAATTATATTTGTTGCAATTATAACAACAGAAACTAAATTAAATTTCTTAAAAATCAAGAAAATATCCGCTACTCCATAAAACAAATATAAAGAGCATGGGCAAAACCATTGCCCATGAGCTCTTTATATTTCAATAATATGATATTTAAATGCATTTATAAGAGTGGTGGTGTTATAAATCATTTTTCTATCACCTTTCCCATAGACCAAATGCTGATGAGCGTAAAAGAAATATTTCGGAGAGTATTTATTTAAAATATCGATAAATACTTCAAATCCCTGATGACAAAGATCCTTTCCATCACCCATACCTTTTGCAGGTGAATGGGTGACTAATATATCAAACCCTTTATTCTTCCATAAACACAATTTTAATTTCGAAACTCTTTTTTGCATTTCCTTTTGAGAATATTGAAAAGGGCCTTTATTATAGTCAATAGATCCTCCAAGACCTAGTATTCTAATATTTTTATATACTATTATCTTATCATCGATAGGGATACATCCAGCTGGTGGTTTTTCTAAATATGATATATCATGATTACCGTTAACATAAAATACAGGTGCTTTAATCATATTCGCTAGATATTCTAAATAATCTGCTTTTAAATCTCCACATGAAATTACCATCTGAATTTCTTTAAACCTTTCACAATCAAAATGATCCCAAATGTAACTATCTTCTATATCTGAAACTAATAGAACTTTAACTTTAATCACCTACTTATCTTCTGATTATTCTACTCCTCCACCGGAAGTTTTCCTACAACATTGTCTACAAACCAGTCCATATATAACATATCCTCGTAGTTTCCTATATCACCATCATTTATCCTAAGTTGACCTTTTGTATCGTGCACCGGACCAGTAAAAGTGTGGAATCTGTTTTCAATAATTAATTCGCGCATTATAACTACTAATTTTTGAGTTTGAATTGGTACATTATGTTTTGAATATATAATATCCACAAGTCCCGAGTCCATCCCCCACCAAAAACTTACTCGTTTAGATTCAGTACTAAAAATACCTTTAAAACTACCATTTACTATATTTCTAAGTATTTTCTCATAGAACTGTCCCCAATCCCATGTAATTAAAGCATAATTCACTTCCGGTATCCATTTATCCTCTTTTTCACTATACTTTAGTGAATATAGTCCAAAATCTCTTGACCCCTTACCTAAAGCTGTTAGGTCATTTTGCATTATGAGATCTGCACCGAGCCTTTGAAGCCCTTGAATTAATTCCTTTGAATGATTGATATCCCCTGTTTCATTAAGCCAAGAAATCATAACTTTCGCATTCGGATTTACAGTTTTAACACCTAATGAAAAAGCATTAATCCCCGTTATAACTTCTGTTTCATTATAAATATCTATATATCCTATAATATTTGATTTTGTAATAGCCCCGGCAATAAGCCCTAGTAAAAACCTTGGTTCATGAGAACGCCCAAAATAAGTACTTACATTTCTAAAAGCCTTTACGGGAGAGCAGTTAAAAAATTTAATATTGTCATACTTTAAAGCCGCCCTCAAAGTTATATTAAGATAAGATGGACATGTAGTAAATATAATGTCATAATCTTTTTCACATAACTCCCTTAATCTTTCATAACTATCACCCTCAGTTTGAAAATTATCTATAACAAAAGTTTCTATTTCACCTTCTAATTCATTTTGTGCATACAGTCTTCCTAGATTATGAACATAACTCCAACCTGATGTATCAATAGTCTTTTCAAAAATAAAAGCTACTCTTAATTTTTTATGTGGGCCTACTAAATTTGTAAATGAAGTAATAACATTTTTCCTGCGCACATCAAAAGGTTCCGTTTGGATTTCTACTGCATTGTTTCTTGAAAGTATTTTAAGTTCTCCTAAGAACTTACGAACCCTTGATTTTCTCTTTGTTTCTATGAATTCGTCTGAGATTCCATAAATTTTTATATATTTTAAAAACGCATCTCCAGTGGTAATATTTAATTTATCTCCACCTAATTCGTAAAAGGTATTTCTAAAAGGTGAATAAACATTTTTTAAAAAATGCTCGTATTTATTTGAAAATAAGTTAAGCTTCGGATTATATCCATCCAAATACTTCAAAAGCTCGGTAAAGCTACCCTCCCTGGAAAACCAAATAGCATTTATCCCAGTCTCATTATTAAAGTTCAAAAATTCATAATATATTATGTTATTTAAATCATTCTCATCCTTTTTAGGAACTAGCCTAGTAACATCGCCCTCTATCGCATAGGCATCCACGTATTTTAATACACTTACACGCTTATTTCCCTCCATAACATAAAATTCATTCATATACTCATAAATTTTTACAGGGTCAATTATTCCATCTTTAATGTGATGAGCATAGACCGCTTGCCATTTCATAGAGAATTCGCTATCAATACTAGCTAGAGGAAGAAAGTTCGTTGCAAAATCCCTACTCCTTGTATAAAAATAGGATCCTATTATTTTTTTTAATGGAATGCTTTTTATTCCTAAAGGGACTTCCGCTACTATATCTATTTTTTTTAAAATACTATCTAAGGATAATATATGGCCAGAAGCCCCTCTTGATATGTCCATGTGATATTTAACTTTAGCCAATTTGCTAGCCTTTTTATATTCTTCAACAGATGAAAAACTGATCATACACTCACTCCTTAATTTTTCCAGCTATCCATACCATTACCACAACAGCCTATTATGGTAAATATTCTTTTATATATTATAATATACCAAAATGTATTTAACAACATTTTGATAGATACTGATATGTTTAATAGATTATTAATAAATAACTCTATTAAACATGTTATAATAATATTGTAAGATATCTAACAACCCAAAATATAAATCTTTAAAGGATGGTAAAGTATGAACATAGCATTTTTTCTTACACCTAAAAGTGAACTTGTTTATGAAAAACCAAGCTCTACAATGAGGCAAGCATTAGAACGGATGGAGTACCACAGATACACATCTGTGCCCTTAATAAATGAAACAGGTAATTATGTAGGTACTTTAACAGAAGGTGATTTATTATGGAAACTAAAGAATACTCCAAATTTAAGTTTTAATGATACAAATAAAATTTTAATTGAAGATATCCCAAGGCATATCTCTAACAAAGCAGTATTAATTAGTGCAGATATAGAGAGCTTAATATCACTAGCGAAGGATCAAAACTTTGTCCCCGTTGTAGATGATAATGGTGTTTTTATAGGAATAATTAAAAGAAGTGATATAATAACTTATTGTTATAATTTATTATACGAACATAATGAATTGAAAGCTTTAATTTAATTAAAGCATAAGCATACTAGAATAAATATATAATTTAAATAAAACACCTATACTAGCTTAATATCTAGTATAGGTGTTTTACTTTTATAAATTACTAGCAGCCTTTTTATCTAAAATTATTGTTACATCATTATGAAGCTGCAGAATTGAAGCAGGCATATTAGGATTTATTTTACCTTTAACAGCTCTTTCTATAGCTTCAGCCTTATTTAAGCCGTTAGCAAGTAAAATAATTTTCTTAGAGTTCATTATTGTCTTTATTCCCATACTTATCGCTTTTACTGGTACATCCTTTCTTGACTTAAAAAACCTAGAATTAGCTTCTATTGTTTGTTCATTAAGATTAACTAAATGCGTTTCTGCCTCAAAGGTTACATCTGGTTCATTGAATCCAATATGCCCATTTCCACCTATACCAAGGATCTGCATATCTATGCCGCCAACTTCTTTTATTTTATTTTCATAGCCTCTGCATGAAGCCTCAATATCCATTGCCATACCATCAGGCACGTTAATATTTTTTACGTTTACATTTATACTATTAAACAAATTATTAATCATATAATTATAGTAGCTTTGAGGATCTTCTCTATTAATTCCATAATATTCGTCCAGGTTAAAAGTTCTGACCTCATTAAAATCTACTTCTTTTTTGTTATACAACGCAATTAATTCCTTATACATGCCAAGTGGAGTATCTCCAGTAGCTAGGCCCAATACACTATCAGGCTTTAACATAACTTGGCTTGCAATCATCAAAGCAGCTTTTTTACTCATTTCTTCATAATTATCTAAAACTAATATTCTCATATTCGCACCACCTTATAATAATACTCAAAATTTTACTTTTGAGTTTCGTAAACTATTTTGCCTTCTACTATTGTTAAAAATACATCTATATCATTATCAAAAACAACTATATCTGCATCGAATCCAGCCTCTAACCTGCCCTTTTTATTATCCATATTAATAACCTTTGCCGGAACATGCGATGCCATTGCCACTACCTCATAGATTTCTAAATCACTATGATTTAACATGTTTTTAACAGCCTTATTTAAGGTTAAAACACTACCTGCGAGTGTTCCATCCTGAAGTCTTGCAGCTCCATTTTCAACTGTTACCTTCTGTCCACCAAGCTCATAATTGCCACTCTTCATACATCCAGCTCTCATAGAATCTGTTATAAGTACCATTTTATCTTTATGTTTGATATTTATGAGCATCTTAAAAATTGCTGGATGAACATGTATTAGATCCGCTATTAGCTCGCATGTTATATCATTTGTGAAAATTGCACCTACAATTCCTGGTTTTCTATGATTTAAGGGAGTCATAGCATTGAATGTATGAGTCGCATGTGTTATGCCATCCTCAATAGCACGTACAGCCTCTTCATAACTTGCATCTGAATGACCTACTGATAATGTAATTTTAGAATTACTTTTTACTTTTTTTATAAAACTATGATTTTCATCCTTTTCTGGCGCAAGGGTTATAATTTTAATAATATCTAAATAATCCTTTATAATATCATAATTGGGCTTTATAATATTATCCGCCTTCTGAGCCCCTTTGTACTTCTCATTTATGAAAGGTCCCTCCATATGTGCCCCTAGAATCTTTGCCCCTTCATTTTCTAATGACATTGCCTGTCTAATAGCATCTAACGCACTATATATACTAATTGAGTCCATAGTCATTGTAGTAGGTAGATAAGATGTTACTCCATTTTCAGCTATTGTAGTACTTATAACCCTCAATGCCGTAGCCGTTGCATCCATGGTATCATAGCCTCCGGAGCCGTGAATATGAATATCAATAAAGCCAGGTGATACATATTTACCCTTAGCATCTATCACTAGTATTTCTTCCTTATACTCTTTTTTATACTGAAGGAAGTTATCATTATTTATAATGTCTATAATTTTTGTATCGAAAATTATTACACTATCATAAATTATTCTATCTCTCATAATAAGTTTTCCATTAACTATAGCTTTAATATTAATCACCTCATCAAATATTTGAATATAATTATTATAATGTTGCTAATGCCTTAGCTACATTTCCCTTGGTCTTTTCCAAGGCTTCTTTTGCTTTTTTAAGGGTTACATCTTTTTTAATTTTAACAATACACACTTTAGGGTCATATTCGCAGATTTCTAGATTTTTATTCACTAGGGCATCATCCACACCTGTGGCAAGCTTTACTATTTCGCGTACACGTTGTTGTAACTTTTTATTAATAGGTCGTACATTAACCATCAAGTTAGTATAAGTTTTGCCAAGTTTTATCATGGCCACAGTGCTTAACATATTTAAAACCATTTTTTGTGCAGTACCTGCTTTCATTCTAGTTGATCCTAGTATTAATTCTGATCCAACCTCTATATCTATAGTAACTTCGCAAATATCTTTGATTTTGCCCTTTGAATTACATATAAGTGCTATAGTTTTGCAACCCATTTCTTTAGCGTATTCCATAGCGCGTACAACATAAGGGGTATTACCACTAGCTGTTACGCCGACTATTACATCTTTTTTATTTATATTTACCTTTTCTAAATCTAGAATCGCCAGTTCTGGATCATCCTCCGTATGTTCAAGCCATCCACTTATTGCCTCTTTTCCACCAGAAATAATTCCTTGAACCATAGAATCCGCGGTACCAAATGTAGGAGGACATTCTGATGCATCCATTACTCCTAATTTTCCACTTGTGCCACTACCAATATAAAAAAGCCTCCCACCATCTTCAAAGCTTTCAACTATTAGTTCCACGGCTTTCTCTATATTACTTAGCTCATTTTCAATAGCTATAGCTACTTTTTTATCCTCATCATTCACTTTCTTAAGAATTTCAAAGGTGTTCATTGTATCTAAATTAAATTTATTTTCATTATTTCCCTTCATAAAAAACCTCCTTATTTATCTATGGGGTATATGACAATTCTGGATTATTTTCCTATTATTTTAAGTTTATTTGATATTTATACTTATCACTTCTATATATGGCTTTGGTATATTCAATTGGAGTTTCATTTTCTAAATAGGTGGTTCGCCTAAATATTAGTGCCAAAGCATCATTTTCTTGGTTAAGAAGGGTACTTTCATATTGATTTAACATTGTAGGTTCAATTGTTTGTTTCGCTTTATCCGGATGATGACCATACTTTTGACGAAAAATTTCATATAGTGATTTATCTTCAATAATTTCTTTAGTCATTCCATTAAATAAATAATATGGAAGCCATGCTGTTTCAATTGCTACTGGTTGCTGATCACTAAATCTCAGTCTTTTAATCTCAATAATCTTATTTTCATCTTCAGGCATTTTCAGCTCAAGCTTGCATTTCTTTGTTGCGTCTATTACCTTAAAAGATAATATTTTAGTTTTTGATACCACTCCATTTTCTTGCATTTGCTCAGTAAATCCTTTGAGCCGTGATATTTCACTATTAACCTTTGCAGTAGACACAAACGTCCCTTTTCCCTGTTCTCTATAAATTAACCCCTCATTTACTAAGGACATAATAGCCTTATTTACGGTCATTCTGCTGACCCCTTGAATTTCACACAGTTCTCTTTCTGTTGGAATTGATTCCCCTGGCTTTAAAACTTCATTTTCTATCATTTCCTGTAATATTTCTTTTATTTGATAATGAAGTGGTATAGGGTTATCCTTCGAAATTTTTCTCAAATTTTTCCCTCCTTGATTAATAATATTTTTTGGTAAATTAGTGCACATATGCAATTTATATGTTATTATATTGTTATGTTGTTATGTTGTATATACCAATTATATTTCAAATTTGTTTTTTTTACAACCTATTTGAAACAACAAATTACAATTTAGTATTAATAGCTATCTGATTCGATTATAGAGTCCATAGAAAATAGTTTAGATTTATAATGCATATTCTCTTTTATTCCTCTATTGTAAACCTTTAACGATTTTTTTATCATGTATATCATGGTGTTAGATTTCTTAAATATTCTTAGTACTGAGTAATACTTAATAATATCTTTTCACCTATATTAATAAATATCACTGCATTTATCCCTATAATTTAATCATGTAACATGCCATGAAAACCACAGGGAGGATAAGAATTAATCCGGAAATGCTATTTTTGGCCATCTTCCTATAATTTTTGCAATTGGTATAGCTATAGGTCTTGCAGATGATAACAATGGAGTTGCAGGTCTTGCAGCTGCAGTTGGCTACTTTGTATTAACTGAAGTTGCTGTCACTTTTAATTCTAAGATAGATATGGGTGTACTAGCAGGTATTATCGTTGGTATATTATCTGGTTACCTATACAACAAGTATAAGAGTATAAGGGTTCCAGATTTCTTAGGTTTCTTCGGTGGTAAACGTTTCGTTCCAATTATAACATCCTTTTACACTTTAATTATAGGTGTGGGCGCTGGCTATATTTGGCCTCATATTCAAGATATTATTAATAATGCAGGGAATGTTATTGCTCACTCTGGTTCTATAGGCGCCTTCTTTTATGGAGTCCTAAATAGATTGCTTATTCCTTTTGGATTACACCATGTTATGAACACACTTGTTTGGGTACAGTTTGGTACCTTTACGGATGCTGCTGGTAAGGTCATTACAGGAGATATGACTAGATTTTTCGCACTGGACCCAACTGCTGGAACATTTATGACAGGCTTTTTCCCAATTATGATGTTTGGTCTTCCTGCTGCATGTCTTGCAATGATAGCTACAGCTAAAAAAGAAAATAGAAAAGCTGTAACTGGAATGCTTCTTGGTATTGCTTTTACTGCTTTCCTAACTGGTATTACAGAACCAATTGAATTCTTATTCATGTTCATTGCACCAGCACTATATTTAATTCATGCTCTATTAACGGGAGCAGCTTTTGCTTTAACCTCTGCTTTAGGAATTAAATCTGGTTTCACTTTCTCTGCAGGTATACTTGACTATGTTCTAAGCTTTGGAATCGCAAGCAAGCCAATACTTTTAATAATAATAGGTTTAATATTCGGTGTTATTTATTTCTTTGTTTTCTTCTTCTCTATTAAGAAGTTCGACTTAAAGACTCCAGGTAGAGGAGATGATGAAACCTCTCCTGCACTCGCTAAACTAAATACTTCTGAGTTAGGTCTTAGAGCTATTAGTATCTTAGAAGCTATTGGAGGCAAAGCAAATATAGAGACTATAGATGCTTGTATTACAAGAGTAAGATTAACTATTAAAAACAATGCTCTTATCAATGAAACTAGATTAAAAGATCTTGGTGCTACTGCTGTTATGAAGATCGGAAACAATAACTACCAGATTATTGTTGGTACCATTGCTGATCCACTAGTAACTCAAATGAAAATTGCTATGACACGATAGTCCTTAATCACATAAAAAAGGTTAACAAGAACTTTTCGTTCTTGTTAACCTTTTACTATTTTTAGCTATTAACCTTCATTGCTCTCATTGAATTTAACACTGCAATTAAAGCGACTCCTACATCACCAAAAACAGCTTCCCACATAGTTGAAATTCCGAAAACTGCCAATGTTAAAATAACTGCTTTTACACTTAGTGCAAAGATAATATTTTGCATAACAATTGTTTTTGTTCTTTTAGCAATTTTTATAGCTTCAGCAATTTTTGATGGTTCATCTGTCATTATTACTATATCTGCCGCCTCTATTGCAGCATCAGAACCTACACCACCCATTGCAATCCCAATATCTGCTCTTGCGAGCACCGGTGCATCATTAATTCCATCTCCTACAAATACTATCTTCCCTTTAGGTGATTTTTCTTTTTGAAGCAATTCTAATTTTTCTACCTTCTCGTGTGGAAGAAGTTCTGAGTAAACTTCATCTACACCAAGTATTTTTCCAATACTCGTCGCTATATCTTTATTGTCACCAGTAAGCATTACTATTTTTTTAACACCCATAGATTTCAAATCGACTATTGCTTGAATAGAGTCTTCTTTTATCTCATCTGAAATTATAATACTACCTGCATATTTCTTGTCTATAGCTACATATATTATTGTGCCTACATTTCCAGCTTTATTATAGGAAATTTTCTCACTATCCATTAACTTTGAATTACCAGCTAACACATGTTTCCCTTTAACTTTAGCCCTAATACCTTTTCCAGCTATTTCTTCGACGCCTTCAATATCTTCACTACGTATATCTTTGCCATAAGCTTTTATTATAGATGTAGCAATAGGATGATTAGAATTGCTTTCTGCATGAGCTGCATACTCTAATAATTCATCCCTACTTATCTCACCTTCTGTATGCATCTGCGTAACCACAAATACTCCTTTAGTTAGTGTTCCTGTCTTATCAAAAATTACTACTTCAACGCTATTTAATGCCTCCAAGTAATTTCCACCTTTAACCAAAATACCATTTTTAGATGCACCACCTATTCCTCCAAAAAATCCAAGTGGAATAGATATTACGAGTGCACAAGGGCAAGATACTACTAAAAATACCAATGCTTTATATATCCATTGTGAGAAAGTAGCACCAGGTATTAAAAGGGGTGGAAGTATTGCTAGTGCTGTTGCACTTATAACTACAATCGGTGTGTAATATCTTGCAAATTTAGTTATAAAATTTTCAGTTGGTGCTTTTTTGCTGCTAGCATTTTGCACTAAATCCAAAATTTTTGCAAGGGTTGATTCTCCAAATTCTTTCGCAACCTCTATAGTTAATAATCCATTTTTATTTATGCACCCTGCCAAAATTTCATCGCCGCTTTTAACTTCTCTTGGAACTGATTCACCAGTTAATGCAGCTGTATCTACTAATGATTTTCCTTCTATAACAATACCATCTAATGGCACTTTTTCTCCGGGCTTTACTATTATAATATCCCCAATGTGTACTTCCTCTGGATCTACCTTTACAATTTCATCTTTAATTTTTTTATTTGCATAATCTGGCCTTATATCCATAAGCGCAGATATAGATTTTCTTGATTTATTTACAGCGATATCTTGGAAAAATTCTCCTACTTGATAAAAAAGCATAACCCCAACGCCTTCTGAAAATTGTCCAATAGAAAATGCTCCTACTGTAGCGAGTGCCATTAAGAAATTCTCATCAAATAATTGTCCTCTTAATATATTTTTCACTGCAACTATTAGGACGTCTCCACCAATTAATAAATAACTTATGAGGAATAACGCAAATTCAATTAAATAATCTAATTTAAACAAAACTGCTACGATGAAAATTACTACACCTACAGAGAAACGTATAATTTTAT